>JBJOOY010000197.1:0-7705 GCA_046051065.1 Cyanobacteriota bacterium | reverse complement strand
GCACTAGGGACGATCGCGCCCCAAAAGATCGTTGGAGCGATGGTATAGGGCTGTTCTGTCAGGCATTTACCCTGAACTTGGACGCAACTGGTTCGATCGATATAAAAGGGACTCCAGGATTGATTTGCCTCAGTTAACCATGGGGTAATCGGATCGAACAGGAGGGAGCCGATCAGGACTAGCCAGAGGCTAGTTATCACCCATCGAACTCGGTGCATTCGACGTTCGGAGATCTGACTGAACATACGGTATCTTCTGTGCGTGAGATATTAATGTACCGACCGTTTCATTCAAACAAAGGAACACCTTATCACCTTTGCATCTAGACTAGAAATGTTATCCCAATTCTCTTTAGGGACTCCCAAGAAATTAAACGTTCCAGATTCAAGAGGTGGATCTAGTCCGTTTAGAAAGTCACAAAATGTTGAGATGATTTAAAAGATGGAAGTCCCTTAGTCAAGTAACAGATAGTTATCCAGCTTCAGTTGAGTTATTAGGTGATATTGTACTCGATCGAAAATAGCTTTGT
Organism: Cyanobacteriota bacterium; assembly: GCA_046051065.1. GTDB lineage: Bacteria > Cyanobacteriota > Cyanobacteriia > Cyanobacteriales > Chamaesiphonaceae > Chamaesiphon. The sequence continues at coordinate 7,176 of JBJOOY010000197.1, read as the reverse complement.
AGGTAATTTAATGTGAATCTTTTCGTTTCTGTGACTAGGCGTTGCCGAAAGTGGTTTTCTTGACTGAGGGATAGCCATAGTAGAGTTCCGATTGTTTTTACTAGCACAAACGCGATCGCTTCACAATCGACAGGGGATAACTCTGAATTGCGTTGAGCTAGGGACACGGCCAAATCCTGGATCGATTGGGCATCGGCAGCGTTTTCAATTTCTGTCAGTTCTGGAATCGTCCCCTGAACCTGCATAAAAATGGCATGGTAGCCAGGATAGTCTGTGAAAAATCGATCTGTGGTATCAATGAGCATGTCTACATAGTCTGACAGGGGCATCTGACTCACGCTAGCAGGGTCTAGCTCCGCAAAGCTGAGGTGTAGTTGCTCCATGTATCGCAGGGCTAATGCTTGCACGATTGCTGCCTTATCGGGGAAAAACTGGTAGAGCGAACCGATCGGCACTTTGGCACGGGCGGCGATCGCGTTAGTAGTCGTAGCGTTATAGCCTTCAGTGATAAACATCTGTTCCGCCACAGCCAAAATTTGGTTGACCCGTTCTTGGCTGCGAGCTTGGCGCGGTTGACGGCGCATTCCAGACGATTTTGATGAATTTACAGCCATTTAGTTTATCTTTGCCTGAAAAATAAGCGAGTATTGCTCACATTACTCTTGACAAAATACGAGTGATGCTCGTATTGTATGAATATGAGTAATGCTCGCATTTTAACTCAACTTGTCATCGAAAAATTGCGATGCGTCAAGCTACTCAGACATGATTGTACCTTCTAAAATTATTGGGAGATTTTTGTGATGAACCTGATCGATAAGTTTAAGGCTAAACAACCATTTAACCCAGAAAATCAACAATACAGTCATTTCCAAACCTTGCTGATTTTCAAATCGTTTTTTGCCATGCTGTATTATTGGGAGATTTTTGTGATGAACCTGATAGATAAGTTTAAGGCTAAACAACTATTTAGCCCAGAAAATCAACAACACAGTCATTTCCAAATCTTACTGATTTTCAAATCGTTTTTTGCCATGCTGTCTGGTGATGAAAGCCTGGAATCAGTGGGCGAACTGTCGGATGCATTAGTTGAAACGCCTGCATTCAATCTAGCAGCTCAACATTTGAATCGCGATCCAGTTTGTGCGGTGCTGATTCGCGATCGCTATATCCCTGACATTCACGACCTCGACAAATTACTCACCTATCCACAAAATTCTCTAGGTTACATCTATGCCACAGCCATGAAAAAAACTGAATTTGACCCAAATCTTCATGCAAGTATGACTGATGAATCTGATGCCAAATATGTGGAACTGCGGCTGAGTCAAACCCACGATCTCTGGCATGTCGTGACGGGATTCGATACATCAGCGATCGGTGAAATTGGTTTACAGGCGGTTCATTTAGCCCAGTTTCCCTATCCCCTGGCAACCATGTTGGTTGCAAATAGTTTGATATCTAGCACGCTACTCGCGCCCGAAGAATTGCCCAAATTGCTGGAGGCGATCGCGCTGGGATGGCAGATGGGCAAAACAGCCAAGTCGTTATTCGCACAGAAGTGGGAAGATGCATGGGCAAAGCCCCTAATACAATGGCAGGCGGAGTTGAACATTCAGCCGATTCAAAATATCTAATCAAGTGTCCTGTTCTAAGTTGCGATCCGAAACGTGGCATCAAAAAATAGAGGTGATGGTAATGCAGATTAAATTTCCCAAAGGAGTGAATATTTGGTCGATTGCAGGATTGATGGCAGCAGCGATTGTCTCTGGTGTGATTATTCACTACGGGTTCGATCGGCTAGCACCGATGAAGTCGTCTAAATCTTCCACTCAGTCTGCACAGAATATTGCCAAACAGGTAGTTGCCGTTGGTCGTTTGGAACCGAAAGGTAAAGTGATTAAACTGTCGGCACCTTCAGATCTAGAAACCGATCGAGTTGCAAAGCTGCTGGTGGAATCTGGGGAACAAGTTCAGGCTGGGCAAGTGATTGCTATTCTGGCTGCCCGCGATCGCTCAGAGCGCAGCCTGAGCGAAACTCGACAGCAGGTTAACGTTGCGAAAAGGGAACTCGCCCAGGTTAGAGCAGGGGCAAAGTCCGGCGAAATTGCCGCCCAGAAAGCAGAAATTATTCGACTCCAGGCTGAACTGGATGGTGAAGTCAGGCGACAGCAAGCTACCTTAGTGCGGTTGGAGGCAGAAGCCAACAATGCCAGTGTGGAGTTGAATCGCTATCAAATGCTGAATCGAAAAGGGGCAATTTCTGCCTCTCGGTTTAACCAACAGCGCTTAGCCTACAGAACTACTCAAGCCCAAGTAAACGAAGCACGGCAAAACCGGAGCCGGACAATTGCGACTTTGCAGGCTCAAATTCTGGCAGCAAAAGCTACATTGTCTCGGATTGCGGAAGTTCGTCCGGTCGATGTGCAGGTGGCGCAAAGCAAAATTGAGCAAGCGATCGCCGCAGCTAAACGGGTAGAAGCAGAACTCCAGCAAGCCTACATTCGCGCGCCGATGACAGGTCGAGTAATCAAAATCCATACCTATCCAGGTGAAAAGGTTGACACCAAAGGCATTGTGGAATTGGGACGAACTGAGCAAATGATGGCTGTAGCAGAGGTTTATCAAACCGATATCAGCAAGATTCGGGTAGGACAATCGGCGATTATTACCAGCCAAGCTTTTCCGGACAAGTTACGGGGAACAGTCACTCAAGTGGAATCCCAAGTGAATCGTCAAACGATTATGAGTAATCAACCAGGGGAAAACCTCGATCGTCGTGTGATTGAGGTCAACGTTCGCCTGACTCCCGCAGCCAGTCAACAGGTTGCCAAGTTCACCAATTTGCAAGTAGAAGTTGCAATTCAAATCTAGCCAATAGATCTGTTCGGCAATTTCCGATCGTTGTTTGATCTGGTTTTGATGGGATTCATTTACTAGAGACATTGTTGGCACTGACATTAGCATTTCATGGGGAACCAATATGATCCGCAAAACACCCTTGTCGTGGTTGCAATTAATCAAAGAAAAGGGACGCTTAATCGTTGCCGTGGCAGGAATTACTTTCGCAGACGTGCTCATGTTCATTCAACTGGGCTTACTGGATGCCCTCTACGACTCCGCAACGCAAGCCCATCGCTACCTAAAGGCAGACTTGGTATTAGTCAATCGCCAAGTTCGTACCCTGGTAGATGTGCAAAATTTTCCCAAAGCACGCTTGCAGCAAGCACGTGCCCATGAGGGGGTGATTGCGGTTAGACCACTGTATATTGGGTTTGCCTCTTGGCGCAATCCAGACACTCAAATCAAACGTAACATTATGGTCTGGGGCATTGACCCTGCCGATCCGCCCTTCACCTTTCCTGAACTTGCCGCAAATGCCGATCGACTTAAACTGCTGGATCGGGTATTGTTCGATCGCGCTTCTCGCCCAGAATATGGAGCCATTGCCGAATACATTGAACATCACAGCAGATTAGACGTTCAAGTGGCAGATAAAACCATTCAAGCCGTGGGTTTATTTAAGTTGGGAGCGTCCTTTGGTGCAGATGGTAACTCGATCGCGAGTGATTCCACCTTTGCCAAACTGTTTCGCGATCGCTCCCTCAGTCAGATTGATGTTGGGCTGATTCAACTCAAGCCAAATGTCGATTTGGAAACGGTAAAACATGATCTGCAAGCAAGTCTACCAAACGATATCAAAGTATTGACTAAGGCAGAGTTTATGGCGACTGAAGTTGAATATTGGGCTTCACAGGGAACCGGATTTATCTTCCAACTTGGCGTTGGTGTTGGCTTCGTGGTTGGAGTTGTGATTGTCTATCAGATTCTCTATGCAAATGTTTCAGAACATCTGCCTCAATATGCCACTCTCAAAGCAATGGGCTACAGCGATCGCTACTTGATGGTCATGTTACTACAACAGTCCTTGATTTTAGCGATATTAGGCTTTATCCCAGGATTTATGCTTGCTATCGGTTTATACGAAGTGACTTATGCTGCCACGCTGCTGGCCGTTGCGATGAAACTCAATCGTGCTCTGATGGTTCTAGCATTAACGATGATCATGTGTACTGTCTCCGGTAGCTTTGCCATGCGAAAGCTGAAATTAGCCGATCCTGCAGATATTTTCTAACCTCTTTCGGAAATCACATTGCGCCGATCTGAACTGTATTGCGTGATAAGTTAGTTACTCCCTTATCCCTATCCCTGACTTAGGAACTAAACCCATGCCACTGACAACTCTTGAGAATGCACAACCTCAATCCCCTGAATTACAACCTGTAATCTCAGTCCGTCATCTCAACCACTACTTCGGAGAGAATGAACTACGTAAACAGGTATTATTTAATATCAATCTAGACATTTATCCGAGTGAAATCATTATCATGACAGGTCCATCTGGTTCCGGAAAAACCACTTTATTAACGCTTATGGGTGGTTTACGCTCTGCTCAGGAAGGGAGTCTCACCATTTTGGGTCACGAACTTTATGGTGCTAATAAAACTCAGTTAACCAATATAAGGCGCAACATCGGCTACATCTTTCAAGCAAACAATTTGCTGACATTTTTGAATGCAAAGCAAAATGTAAAAATGTCCCTAGAATTGCATGACCGATATCTGAGCCAAGACATGGATCGGCTATCTGTTGAAATGCTGGAAACAGTTGGGCTGGGGGATCGGATAGATTACTACACTGATAGCCTCTCTGGTGGCCAAAAACAACGAGTCGCGATCGCCCGTGCCCTGATCAGCCATCCCAAAATTGTCCTCGCTGATGAACCCACTGCTGCACTCGACAAAAAATCAGGGCGAGATGTGGTGAACCTGATGCAAAACCTGGCGAAAGAACAACAGTGTACGATTTTGCTTGTTACTCATGACAACCGCATTCTAGACATTGCCGATCGCATTATCTACATGGAGGATGGTCGCTTAGCCAACCAGTCAGCGCTAGCCGATTAGTAACAAGTGGCTCTATCAAATTTTGAATTTAAAATTACAGTCTGAGCCTTTTGTGACCCTCGCACAACCCCATCTAAATCAGGCAAAATTAGGTAGATGTGTAAGGGGGAGGTGAGTAGACAGGTACGGCTTCGTCTCCCCTCAGCATTACCAAAATCCTATCTACTCATCATCGTGAGCGTAGCGGTTGTAAAGGAAATCTAGAGCGTAGTTACGGACTTGATAATATTCGGGCATCTCCATCATTCTGGATCGATCTCGGGGACGACTAAAGGGGATTGTTAATACTTCACCGATATTTGCCGCAGGGCCATTGGTCATCATCACCAGCTTATCGGCGAGAAATAATGCTTCGTCGATATCGTGGGTAATCATCAGTACCGTGCAACGATTTTGATTCCAGATTTTGAGTAATTCTTCCTGCAATTCTTCTTTCGTAATGGCATCTAATGCCCCAAACGGTTCGTCGAGAATTAGTACTTCTGGGCGAATCGATAATGCTCTGGCAATTGCCACCCGTTGTTTCATCCCCCCAGAAATTTGGGTAGGAGTTTTCTCGGCGGCTTCGGTTAGCCCTACCATCGCTAAATGACTGCGAACGATATCATCTTTCTCGTTCTTGGGCATATCTGGATTGACGGCGTTGACGGCGAGATAGACATTTTCATAGACACTCAGCCACGGTAATAGGGCATAGCCTTGGAATACTACCATCCGATCGGGACCTGGTTTACCGATCGGTTTGCCGTTGAGCATTACTGTACCGGAAGATGGTTGGGAAAATCCGCTGACCATATTTAGTAAGGTACTTTTTCCACAGCCGGAATGTCCGATAATGCAGATAAATTCACCTTGTTGAATAGTAAGGTTAACGTTATCTAAAACAATGTATTCACCTGTGGCGGTGGGATAAACTTTTGAGGCTCGATCGAGTACGAGAAATTCTGTAGCTGGCATAATTTTTAGTTATTAATAATGAGGAGATATTTGAACTTTTAATCTCGAAGTTGGAATAGCTGTTCTCGAAGTTGGGATTGCTGTTCTCGTCCAGATAAATCGATTTCTGCCATATAGATATCGTGTTTAATTGCGAGATGATTGAGATAATCGATCGGATCGTCAGCCGTAAATTTCACCCCGTCGAATAGATCGATCGCGTTGCGATTATAACTAGTCTGATTTGCCAGCCCCAATTCTCGCGCCGCAGTACTAAATACACTGACTTTCGCCACCCGCTCCAAGATTTCTACCCAATTGCGCGGGAAGGGAACATCACCCCACCGCGCCATTTGGGTGAGTAACCACAGATGCTCTGTCCGACTGGGACGGTTTGCACCATCCCCGAAAAAGAGCGGGTGAGAAATATCGCGCTGATTTTTAGTTACATTGCAAGCAATTTGTTGGGAATCACTGAGATAGATATAATCGTGGTCCATTGCGAGATATTCAGGGCGAGCCAGAATTTCGCGTATTTCATCCTGATTGGCTGGCTGGGCGCAGAACTGACAGGCTTGGAGTAAGGCTTTGACCAAAGCAATATGAGTATTGGGATAGGCTAACGCCCATTCTTCCCGCACTCCCAGCACTTTGCCAGGATGTCCATCCCAGATATCTAGATCGGTGGCAATTTCATAGCCGATATTATCGATCGCAGCTCGAGTTGCCCAGGGTTCGCCGATCGAATAACCATCGATACTACCCTTATGTAATCCCGCAATCATCTGGGCTGGCGGTAATGTCAGGATTTCCACGTCGTGCTGGGGGTCGATACCTTCCGATGCCAGCCAGTAGCGTAATAATAGGTTATGGCTGGAAGCAGGGTGAACTACGCCAAAGATATGTTTGCGATCGCCAGTTGCTAGCAAGAACTGTTTGAGATCGGCGAGGGTGCGAATCCCTTCATCCGCAAAGCGTTTATCGATCGTAATCGCATTCCCATTCCGCGAGATTGTCAGGGCACTAACTACTGGAATCGATCGATCCTGCATCCCACCAACTGTCATCCAAATCGGCATCCCCGAAGGCATTAATGCTGCATCCATATATTTGTCGGCAATCCCATCTTGCACCCCACGCCAGCTTGATTCGCGGACGAGGTTAACTTCATCTAAGCCGTGGTGGGCGAAGAAGCCTTTTTCTTTAGCAATTGCGATCGGCGCACAGGCGGTTAAGGGGACGAAACCAATATCCAGATTAACTTTCTCTAACC
>JBJOOY010000196.1:0-3378 GCA_046051065.1 Cyanobacteriota bacterium | reverse complement strand
CATGGTTCGATTGAGCCATGCCGATTGCACTTTGAATACTGAAACTAATTTAGTATCGATCGGGGAAAACGATCGGTTCTGAGCCAGATGAGGGCAAACCAGACGGCGGATCGACTGGTTCGTAATTGACGTAGTTTGCCATCGAGCCTTTGGCACTGCGGCTATCTGCTGGACGGTCTTGCCGATCGTCTCGATCGTCTCGTGTCGATCGGTTGCGACGGCGGCGGGGTGTGGATTCTTCGTTAATATTATCGCGATTCTCCAGGGGAGAGGCTCCGCCAATGAATTCACTGGTGGTGCCAGCATCGTCAGCTTCGTTCCAGCCCCGATCCTCAATTCGCGCAGATCGGGTAGCATATCTATCTTCGCGATCGCGTTCAAACCGCTGTGACGATTGGTCTTGAATGAGATCTGCCTCTGGGAGCGCGCGTTGGGTAGTTCTGGGACTCGATCGTTGGCGTTGCCTCTCCTCTGGAGAATCGTTCCAGTCGGGTTCATCTTCCCAATTCGCTCTGCGGCGACCGACGGGAGGATCGCGGCGTTCGCGATACCTCTCGCCGCCTACATCTTCAGTCTCGAACGATTCTCTTTCAGAGAGGCTACTCCAACGATTACGACGGCGAGAGAGCATCGGTTCGACTGCTGACTCCTGACTATCGCTCAATAGTCGCTCCTCCTCATAGCCCACGCTTCTGCGTCTTTTGCCCTGACGACGCTCTCTGGGCGGATCTAAATAATCGTCTTCCAAGCGAGCGTTATAAACAGATTTCGGACGCTCTGTACCTACTTGTCTATTTTTAAGCTGTTTGTTTTCGGCTCTTAAGTTAATAAATCGCCACATCAGCGTAATCGTTGCCGATATCAGCAACAATTGTTGGAATGCCATTGCTGCGCCTAATTCCAGACTGGCCAGCAATAGTAGGCCACAGACGATCCCGACTCCCACATAAATATTGTCCGATTCCTCATATAGATTCGGTTTGAGCTTACTGACAATGAACAAAGACAGGGAAGCAATAATCAGAACTAGAGAGAATAATACTGATGCGGGGAATACAAAGCCCATAACTAATCAATTTGCTCCAACTTTTTTGCAAGCTCGGACGCTTCACACCGACCCGATCGCTGCTGAGATATCTAGATCCTAACGAAAAATCGTCAGGATGTGTGGTAATGAGTGTACCATCTCTAGTTTGCCCCGATTGGTGTCGATCGTCCATCTGTAGATCTCGCGATTTTGTCATGATAAAAACCTCAGCTCGGTCGTAAACCAATAGCAGCGATGCAATCGGACACAAACACCCAACTGAGGTTTGACAATATCGGTAACCCGATTTAAGAACGTTGAATTTTATCTTTTTGGCTGATAAAGATTAGTCCAATAGTAGCGGGCACAACGACAATCAATCCGCCAGCAATCAAGCTGTACATGAAGTTAGCTAATGAGGGTGTCATAAAAAAATTTGTCCTAACGATTGAAAAAAAGATTCTTTCCTCTCATTCTATCTACTTAATTGCACGCTGAGAAGTGTTTAGCTAAATTCTCTCGGATTGCTGCTGGGCTGAATTATCGATAGGTGCGAGGGAATAGCGGCTCGCGCTCCAAGGGGACTGAAGTCACAGCCTTGAAAGGCGGGGCTGTCCTCTCGCCTTTCGGTAAAAGTATCATTTCTCGATCGAATCAGGGAACTATAGACAAGAAAGCATACACTATGCAATCCATACCTCACAATACTTTTGCCTGTTTCGAGCGACGATCTCCAATATGAGAAAGTTTTATCAATTTTGTGCGCTGATATTAATTGTTGCCGCCACAACCGGAATTCTATGCCCGCATTTACTCAAACATCGCTTCTTTAACACTAATTCTCTCCTCGCAGGTACCATGCATTTCCCCCATATTCCAGAGCTGGCGACGCCAAGCACTGCCAGTGCTTGGCGTGAAACAGGGGCAACAGTGCTGCCAATAGCCGCCCAAATCATGGAAATGCGGAATCATGAAGGAGTGAGATTAGACGCAGATCAGCAGGGCTATTTGCGACCGTTATTTGGCAATTTGGTCGATCGAGTCAGAGTAGTTTATCAGGCCCAATTACTCGATCGGTGGTCGCACGATGGCAAAGAAATGCATCTCGGTGGCATTGATTCATCTGCCCAAACTTATTGCGATCGAATTTATATTCGCGCTGCCTACAAATCCCACGATACCAATCTCTTAGTCTTACTCGCTCACGAACTCACTCACACCCAACAATGCGATCGACTTGGTGGCATTAGTAAGTTTGGCGCACGCTACTTTCAAGGTTATTTTCATAGCGGGCAAGAATATGAAGATAACCCACTCGAACGATCGGCTCGTCAGATGGAAGAAAAATTTACGCATCAATTATGTGACAAAATCGGTTGTCCGCCGAAAAGCGGCAGTTATTACACTAACTATCAAGGTTGGGGAGTTAAATTGCCTGTCAATTTGTAAGTTGGAGAATTTGTTCGGCAACTCGATCGATAATTGGCATGACGGATAATCGATTGCCTTTTTTGACAACTAGTAATTCTTCAGGTGTAAATCGATCGCGGAGGGTTGCTAAATTAATCTGTGGATCGAACGCTCTCACAAATTCTACTTTAACTGTCTGCCATCGTGGCGCGGCTAATGTCGATTTTGGATCGTAATATTCACCTGCGCTGTCAAATTGCGAAGGATCGACAACTTGTGATTCGACGATCTGCATCAATCCGACAATTCCCAACGGATTGGTATTAGAGTGATAAAAAAAGACCAGATCGCCAACTTGCATCGATTTGAGAAAGTTGCGAGCTTGATAATTTCTTACTCCATCCCAAATTGTCACTCGATCGCGTTCGAGATCGGCAATGCTATACACATCAGGTTCGGATTTCATCAACCAATAATTCAAACTATTTCACCTTAATTTTATTTCTCGATTGCCAAAACGCTGACTCGATCGCCAGCATTAATCGCAGCCATGCCGATCGGTACTACACCTAGAGCATTCGTACCCGCCAGATTGATGAGATTGCCAGAATTATGACTACCACCTGCAAGTGTGAAGTGATATTCGCCATTTATTAGCGCTAATTTACCCCAAAGATAAGTTTCCCGTTTTTCATCAGCTTGGAGATCTTGAGTGGCGATCGCTTTGAGCCAGGTTGGTGTCCAATCAGACTCAGGTAAACCAGCGAGTTTATGCATGGCTAATCGGACGAATCGCCAACAATTTACTAGGGCTGAAACAGGATTGCCAGGTAGACCAAAATAGATGACAGGACGCGCTGTACCAGTGAAGTTAGCGACTGTGAGGGGTTTACCTGGTTTGATGGCAACAGAACGGATGTGAATATCTCCACCCAATTCTG
>JBJOOY010000195.1:0-6891 GCA_046051065.1 Cyanobacteriota bacterium | reverse complement strand
ATGGAATAGGGAATAGGGGATAGGCTGTAAAGGACAAGATTTGAAATTATTATAGGTTCAGAGCAGAACGTGATTTGCACGTTTTACTCTATAATCCCTCAATTAAACTGCAAAAGACTTACCACAACCACAACTTTGAGCGGCATTAGGATTGGTAAATTGGAATCCACCGCCAATCATGGCATCGCTGTAGTCGAGGACGAGTCCATAAACGTATAACATACTCTTGCGATCGCAGACTAGTTTGAAGCCACCATAGTCACAGATTTCATCATCTGCTCGAATTTGGCTGGGATCTTCAAAATCCATGACATAGGACATGCCCGAACAACCACCCTGACGCACTCCAACGCGCAAACAGAGATCTTTGCCTTGTTTCGATCGCAACTCAACAACATGTGCAAGGGCACTATCAGTCATTTGGATGCTGGCTTTGGCGGGGGTAATTACTTCAGTCATTTGCAATAAACTCCTAAATATCCTAATAAACGATCGATAATCATGATTTGAAATTCAAACAGCAAACCTATAATCTATGTTAACTTCTCTGACCCGATCGGTGCTGACTGGAAATTAAAGAATAAAATCAGAGTATAAGGATGTCTTCACAAAAATATAAAGCCATGCATCCCAAGTTAAAGGAGCTGAAATATCCAGCAATAAGTGGCGCAACGGCTACAGCAATCTTAATCTAAGCTTGACTCCGGCATTCCACGCTTAACAGTTAACATTGTTTCTCCATCTTAACTTAGCTCAATTTCTAGGTACAATTTGATTATGACGGCGATTAGTCTTTCAACTCAACGACGACTGCAACAACTCCCACAAATTCCTAGTGTGTGGGAGGGTGACAGACGGCATGTAGATCGCTCGATCGTAGACTTAGAGCTAGAAGATGACGAAAATCTGCGCGAGTCGATCGTGTGGGTAGATGGAGTCGAAGGGATAGTACGATCGATGGAAGTGGTCAATTCGACCATGGGCACAGAGGCGATCGTCCGCGCCCTAATTAAAGCGATGGAAGCTCCCCAAGCACCCGCTCAACCTGCTCGTCCTCAAAAAATTATCGTTCGAGATCGCCAGTTGCAATTTTTCCTGCGTGGTGTGTTACAAGATTTAGACATCGTGGTGGATTATGTCCCAGAACTGCCGATTATCGATGAATTATTCTATCGGTTTGCGGAAATGGCTGGAGTGCGCGCACCCAAATTACCTCGCAAGTATTTAGACTCACTCAAAGCAACAGCAAGAGAAATTTGGGACTTAGCCCCGTGGTCTATTCTGGCCGATCATGAAGTGATTTCGATCGAGCTAAACGAGTGGGATATCCAGAAATTTTATGTCTCAGTGATGGGCATGTTGGGAATGGAGTATGGGATATTACTCTATCGATCGACAGAATCTCTCCAGCGCTTTCGGGCGATGGCGCTCAATGAAAATGGCATTCAGGATATGGAATCAGCTTTCCTCTCCCAAGATTGTATTTTTGTCACTTTTGATGCACTGACACCAGCTCCGACAGGCGATCTGGGTAGCCTACCCGCGATCGCCATTGAACCCAATTTCGGAAATATTCACCCCATGGAAGGTATGCGCCCCTTCCTGTACGAGACAGAAGCGATCGCTACTAACATCGCGTTATTAGCTTTTAAACAGTTTATAGAATCATTTAAACAGCAACTCCAAGCAGATGATTTACCCGAGCTGAGTCAAAGCATTGCTGTGAGTACCCCGACGATCGATACTACCAAGCAGGTAATTGTAACAACTCTCCCGCAACTGTCGCAAGAACTGCTCGAGATGCACCAGGTGAGCGAAGATGAATTCGATCCCGAGGAACTACCGATTCGGGAGGATTTAATTCCCGAAAAATCATTTATCAGTTTGGGCATGATGCCATGGGATCGAGTCGAACAAATCCGCAGCTCAGCTAATTATCATCAGACGAGTGAAGTCAAACCAGTCGGCGAAGGATTGCCAGTAATTTTAATTCAAACTACTCGCCCCAAAGCACAAGAAATTATCGAACGCATCCAACAAGCTGGTGGCTTACAAGGAATTTGCTTTAATTCCGGCGAAGATCCCAGCAATGGAGATCTACTGGATTTGGGAATTCTCCAACTAGCCGATGGCGAAATGCAGCTATTTGGGGAGTTTTATCATGACAGTAAAGTGCATATCGAAGCTCGCAGAAAATGGGACCAGCGCAGCCAAAATACTCAAGGTTATTGTGGACTGGTTGTCGCCCAAGGTTTGACAGGCAAATCTCGGGGCAATCCTGGTGTCCGCGAAACGATCGCTTTACTCGAAACCAAATCTTTGTCCGATGAAGATTTAGGATTGGGACTGCTCCAATTTTTACCGCCTCATTTTGAATAGAGCTGGAGACTTGAGTTCAAAATTATCACAGTAAGTTGTGAATTTGAATTGATGAAGCGGGAAAGATAAATATTAGAGTAATTTCTCTTGCTTGCACTGGGTCGATTCTCAGCCTAATCGCTGGCAAACTCGATCGAATCGTGATAAATTCAGCCTTGCGGTAGTTTTAGAGTCAAGTTTTTAAGTAATCGGAGCTAGAATAAACCTAGCAATTTTCAGTTATCTTAGCAACAGATTCTATTCTGGTAGTTAACGATCAAAGCTTTCCCTAAGGCTACTTAATTATATTTCTCAGTGCTTTGCTGTCATCAATATGCTTACCTGCCCCTCCTGTCGATCGATCAATCCACACAATCACAATTTTTGTCAAGGTTGTGGTCGATCTTTGAATCATTACATTTGCAACAAATGTAATGGTGATGTAGACTTTGATGCCGAACATTGTCCCCAATGCCAAGCTCGGAGCGGTACCTACTGGTGGGCGATTATCGAACCCAAAGGGTCTATAGGACTTGATACGCTAATTAACGACCCCGATCTAGAAGAAGAAGTAGAGGAACTACCACATCCACCGCCAGAAACCTCAACGGTTAACAATTCGAGTCCAAGCATCGATCTCAAATTGGAGCCAGAACCCAATCCTTGGGATCTGTCCGATGAAGTACTGACAGCCTTAGTGAAGAACGAGCCAAACAACTTGCTGACAGAAGTAGAAATCGATGAATTTACAGCCAATCTGTGGGGGTTGTCTGATGCATTGTCACCATCGTCAGTGAAGAAATCGCCAATTGCGACAATAATAAATAACATAGCTGCATCACCGCAGACTACAAACAACAATTTATCAGTACCAACTACCCATCTCGATCCTCAATCTCGTTATCGGTTGATCGATCCTGTTGTCATTCAACTGTTGACACCAAAAGATTCTAGCCAAGTACGGGTACTCGATCGTCAACCTTTCTGTAATTCTGCCTTGGAGATATTGATGGAGCAAGAACCAGTCACATTGGAAAATATTACTGCCATTCTTAAACCAGAAGACTATCGCAAATGGCAATTCTGGAACAATCATGGTATTCCTAAAGTAGCTCAGGCATATATTGCGCTCCAAGTCAGTTTGCCAGGCACTATTCCCGCGATTCATAATGCTTGGGATGATGAGGGCAAAACAATTACAGTGGTCGAAGATCGCAGCGAATGGGCATCATTGGCTGAGCGCTGGAACGATCCGGAAAATCCTTCTTCACAGGTGATTTACTGGCTAGATTACACACTCAAGCTGTGGGTAGCGCTCGAACCGTGGCAAATGCGGCAAAGCTTACTAGAAATTTCTAACCTGATCCTGGATGAAGATGGCAGAATTTGTTTCCAACGACTTTATCCAGAACGAGTCGATAGTAGGCTCAAACTTGCCGATTTAGCAGATCTCTGGCATATTTTATTCGATCGCGCCAATCAACCACCATCCCCAGCTCTCACCGAGCTGATCCAATCGATCGAAAGTGGCGAACTAGAGCGGATTGAAGAAGTCAGATCGCGACTTCAGCAAATTGCCTACGAACTCGAACCCAAACAACTTAGTTCGCCGCTCAAGTCTGCGGATCTGGATGATTTAAGTACTCCTTATGAAGCATCAACTTTTGCAATCGCTCAGCAATTGCTCGATCTAGATGAGGCGGCTACTACCCATACAGGTAGAAAGCGCGATCACAATGAGGATTGCTTTGGAGTCGTCAGTCGGATCGACAGGCAAACCAATCCTAAAGGTAAAAGTACCACAGCACGGGGTTTGTATATCCTCTGTGATGGGATGGGCGGTCATGCTGGTGGCGAAATTGCCAGTGCGATGACGGTAGATTTACTGCGAGATTATTTTGAAAACTGCTGGGATGACATGCTCCCAGACGAACAAACAATTCGCGAGGGGATTGTCGCAGCTAATGAAGCTGTATATGAAATCAATGAGAAAAATTCCGCGCATGGTAGCGGCAGAATGGGTACTACTCTGGTATTGGTACTAGTTCAGGAACATAATATTGCGGTAGCGCATGTCGGTGACTCTAGGTGCTACGCAGTTACACCCAGCCAGGGCTTGCTCCAACTCACGCTGGATCATGAGGTCGGACAGCAACAAATTCTCAGAGGAGTCGAGCCGGATATTGCCTATGGTCGTCCGGATTCTTATCAACTAACTCAAGCGATCGGTCCCCGCGATCGTAATTATATCGCCCCTGATATCAAATTTTTTGAATTGCAGGAAGATACACTGATTTTACTAGCCTCTGATGGCTTAACTGATAATCAATTATTAGAAAATAACTGGCAAACTAATGTTTCGCCACTATTAGCTCCCACTGCCGATCTTCAGCAAGGAGTCGATCGACTGATCGATTTTGCCAACGAATATAACGGTCATGATAACATTACCGCGATCGTCGTTAGAGCAACAATGGGGTAAGGAATAGTGGACAGTGGACAGTGGACAGTGAACAGTGAACAGTGAATTACTATCTTCGCTAATCGCTACTCCCGATGAACTAGTGTCGGCGTAGCTTGAGCCGTTGGTACGAGGAGAATTTCGCTGATATTAACATGGGCGGGGCGGGTGAGACAGAAGAAAATTGTTTCAGCGATATCTTCAGCAGTCAGTGGTGTTAGTCCCTGGTAAACTGTGGCTGCCCGAGTAGTGTCGCCATGAAAGCGAATCGTACTAAATTCTGTATTTACCAATCCAGGATCGATCGAGGTTACTCTGACTGGAGTACCGAGCAAATCGATTTTCAGTCCTTCAGAAATCGATCGCACCGCTGCTTTAGTCCCACAATAGACATTTCCTTGAGGATAAGTCTGATGCCCCGCGATCGAGCCGAGATTAATTACATGACCAAAGCCTCTATCCACCATCCCTAGAACGACCGCTCTAGTGACGTATAATAGACCTTTAATGTTGGTATCGATCATTTCCTCCCAGTCTTGAATTTCACCCTCTTGGAGCTTATTTAAGCCCCGACTCAACCCAGCATTATTGATTAAAATATCGATCTCCGACCACTCGGCTGGTAACTGCGCTAAAGCTGATTCTACTTGTACTCGATCTCGTACATCCACAGTTAGAGTATGCAGTTTCACTCGATCGATCCCACTCGCTACCAATTCAGCTACCAGCGCTTCAAGCTTTTCTTCCCGTCTAGCCAACAGGATTAATCTGGCACCCTCCCCAGCAAACAATCGCACGCAAGCAGAGCCAATACCGCTACTAGCACCAGTAACTAAAATAGTTCGGTGAAAAAGCTGCCCAGACAAAGTATCAGTCATAAGCAATATGTAAAACTTTTAGTGTCCACTATCCACTATCCACTAAAATCAAGGGCCTGCAAACACAGCATTTTCGATGTCTTGACGACTGAGAGAATATTTAAACGTGCGAGAGATGTGACGATCGGCTGAAGCGGTTGATGACGTAAGATTATTACCGTTAGTAGTATGATACTGAACTGTTAATTCTTCAATATCTAGGCATAATTCTGCCCGCCAATCAGGTTTGGTAATATGCCAGCAGTGGAGTTGATTGTCATCTTGCTCACACCCCATCGACAGTAACCATTGTTCGATTTCTGGGAGTGGATGATTGTATAAAGGGGTATCGATCGGTAGTAAGGTCATGAATCACATCGATTTAATTTAAATCGATTATTTGGAAAGGGATTACCTACCATTTTATACCGATCGAGTAATGTTCGACTACATTAGCTAACTCCACAGGTGTATTACAATTGACCAAACACATCGGATCGGCAATCTGTAATTCGGTAACAGGATTTTTTGCCAGCCAACCTTGGAAGGATCTCCCCCCAGTGTTGATGTATTCTAGTAATGACTCAAGGCAACTGCAGCGATAGAAACCACATAATGGTTCCCAGCCTTTGGTCGGATGCTTGGGTAAATAGGCAACACTATCGGCCGGAATCAATCCCAATCCATCGATCCAAGTTTGAACGACCTCAGTTGATAAGTAAGGTAAGTCGCAAGCTAATAATAATACCCATGTCGAGCTAATTGCAGTCAGCGCCTGGACAAAGCCAAATAGCGGGCCTTGATGCGGTGACGATTCGCCGATAAAGTGACAATTGACTGGTAAGATCGATCGATATTTTTCGAGATCGGGAGTAACGATATAGATGCAATCGGCTAACTGATCCCCTCGATCGTGGCATAGAGCTAAACTATCATAGATCCGCCGCAGCATTGGAATGCCACCAACTTCAATGGTAGCTTTATCTCGACCCATCCGAGTACTGCGTCCACCAGCTAAAACAATCGCGCAGAGCCAATCTGTCTTAACAGCATTCATCATGTTAGCTCTGGTTGATAATTAATAGCCCATGGGTTGTTGAGACTCTGGTGCTGGCTGTGATGATAAAGTAGCAGATGGAGATTTGGCAGGGCGTTGAGGTGAGCCAGTGATGAAGATAATCTTTTGGGGATCGGGGTTTTCAAGACCATTGAGCG
>JBJOOY010000194.1:0-3754 GCA_046051065.1 Cyanobacteriota bacterium | reverse complement strand
TCGTTTTTGTGGCAGAGATTCAAACCCCGTCCCAAAAACAGTCTGCCTAAAGGCAGGGGCTCTAAACCCTTGTTACTTGGTAATTAAGTTTGTTCGATCGGTAGCTATACATCGAAGCTAGGAGTCTGGATGTAAAATAGACATCAGTGCAATTGGTGTTTAATGATATTCGAGGGAAAAACTTTAGCGATCGCTACTCCAGTAGGTAGTTTTAAAGGAGCATTTGCGCATGGCGTATTAACAGCACTGGAAGAAGCTGGAATAGTTGCTGATGCCTATGCAGCGGCATCTTCATCGGTGATTCCGGCGAGTTGGGCCGCGATCGGCAAAGCAGGGATATTAGGGGTAGACTATTGGATAGCTGGATGGGAAGCTTTACAGCAACCCCAGCAAAATATGAGTAAAATCGTCCAACGGGGGATTCGGGTGTTTAGCAAGCAACTACGGCAGCATCTGTATCAGCCTCAAACTCCCGCACTATATATTGCCACTAATGCAGTTATTAATCCTACCGCAGCGGCGCTGACCCAAAGTCACCAAGCTCAAGACTTAGGCAAACAGTTACTGCGTGCCTCAGTGCAAAAGGATCGCAGTTGGGTAGATGCCAATTTACGATTTACCTTGTTTGGCACCCATCACGCCGAGCCAGATCGAATCACACCAAATAACTTTCCAGCGGTGGCTTATGCTTCTTCACGGATTATGCATGCTTGGGATATTCCCGCCTGGATTGAGGGCAAACCCTATGTCGATGCGGCTTATACTTGTTTGTGTCCGGCAATGGCCATGGTAGCAGCCGGATATCAGCAGACGATCGCGATTTCTAATGAGCCTGGCATTATGTATCAGGATCTGTTTCATCTCGAGCCAGTGCCCACTTATGCTGAGGGTGTTCCCATTCAAATTATTCATCCCGATCTGCCACTCACTCAATTAGGCGTAGACTTTACCAAAGCAACTCCAGCGGGTTTGGTTGCAGCATATCGCCACGGACTGGAAAAGGGATTAGCATTTGTCAGCCAATGGAAATAATATGCATATAATTGTTCCGATCTTAATTGAAGTACTAATCGTGATTGGTGGATCGCGATTAGTTGGTTGGTTATTTCGCTCGATCGATCAACCGTTAGTAATCGGCGAAATTGTCGCAGGAATTGCATTAGGTCCCTCATTATTAGGTTGGTTGGCTCCAGATTTATCGGGATTACTTTTTCCTCCAGCTACAATCCCATACCTGAATGTATTGTCCCAAATCGGACTAATATTTTTTATGTTTTTGATTGGGTTAGAGTTAGATCCCAAATATCTCAAGGGGAATCTCAAAACGGCAATTGTGACATCTGGGGTAAGTATTATTGTCCCCTTTTCTTTAGCCGCAATATTAGCACTATATATTTATCCGATCGTCTCTAAATCCAGCGTTTCTTTTACTGCATTTGCCCTGTTTTTAGGTGCAGCAATGTCGATTACGGCATTTCCTGTATTAGCAAGAATTATTACTGAAAATAATCTGCAAAATACTCGCTTAGGCACTCTCGCCCTGACTTGTGCGGCGGTAGATGATGTCACAGCTTGGTGTTTACTTGCGCTGACGATCGCTGTCACCAAAACCAATAGTATGGCTGATGCCATCCCCACAATCGTTGCTTCCGTACTCTACATTGGGGCAATGTTGACCTTGGGACGCTGGTTGTTGGGAATGCTATCTAATTATTACGATCGCACTGGCAAACTATCTCAACTGCTATTAGCCGGAATCTACATGGGAGTAGTGACTTCAGCCCTAATTACCGAAGCGATCGGGATTCATCTAATTTTTGGCGCATTTTTACTCGGCGCTGCTATGCCCAAAAATCCGGGATTAGTGCGGGAAATTGCTGAAAAAACTGAAGATTTTGTCCTAATATTTCTGCTGCCAATTTTCTTTGCCTATAGTGGTTTAAAAACTCAAGTTGGATTATTAAATACTCCTAAACTGTGGGGATTATGTGCACTCATTCTCGGTGTGGCAATCTTTGGTAAATATGTCGGAACTTATTTTGCAGCTCGGAGCTGTAAAATCGATAAGCGCGAAGCTTCTGCCCTCGGCTGGTTGATGAATACGCGCGGTTTGACAGAACTAATCGTCCTCAATATCGGCCTGGAATTGGGGGTAATTTCACCGCTATTATTTACAATGCTGGTAATTATGGCATTGGTAACTACCTTTATGACTTCACCACTATTAGAGTGGACTTATCCCAAAAAATCGATTCGACTCACAAATTCTCAACCCTTTGATGACGAAATAAATAATACACAATTAGCTCCAAGCGGGGCGAGAGATAGCAATAAAATCGAACCGATATTTACATTAAATAACTATCGGATCCTAGTTCCTGTCGCCAATCCCAACACCCAAAAAGGACTGTTTCAATTAGCAATTTCGATCGCCTATAATGCTCGACAGTCAGCAATTATTAACCCTTTAAGTCTGATTGAGTTAGAAAAAAACTATCAGTTTCAAAGTACCCCAGTCGAAGCCAATCGAGCGATCGAGCATCGATTAGCGCGATTAAATAGCCTGATCGATACCTTAGAACCGATCGAGATGCGATCGATCTTTCAACCGATCGTCCAAGTTGGTTATGATGTCGCTCAGAAAACCGCGATTATTGCCACACTCGATCGAGCCGATCTCGTCCTCCTGGGCTGGCATCGCCCAACTTTTACTAATAACCGATTGGGGGGTAGAGTCGCCCAAATGCTCGCCAATACTCCCGCCGACGTAGCCGTATTTATCGATGCTAGCCCCGATCCGAAGATCGCTCGATCGCACAATACTTTATTTGTTCCCTACACTGGCAATCATCACGATCATCTCGCTGTCGAAATTGCGCTGAGAATGCTCCGGAACGATCTCAACCGACAATTAGAATTACTCGAAATCGCCTTACCTGGCGAACAAGATCGCGACCTTGGTGTCGAGCTACATAGTCTGATTACAGAATTACCAGACGAAGTACGCTCGCGGATTAAAATTTCGCAGATCGATTCTGTCGATCCGATCGCCACAATCGCCGAATTTTCCTGTCAGGTAGATCTAACAATTACTGGGATCGGCAGAAATTGGGGACGCAGAAAACCCGCTCTCGACAGTTATACCGACAGGTTGATAACTCGCTGTGTTTCTTCACTCATCATCGCCCGTCATTATAGTCAGCTTAGCTCTCGTCTGAGCTTTACATTCCAAAATCAGCGCTAGATTAATTGTTAATTCAGTCGATCGATGCTGGTAGGCTCATCAGTTTATTCAGGGTAAGAGCGAATCACCACTATTCGGATCGAACCAGTGGAGATGTTGCGGGGGGAGTGCGAGTGCGAGTGTCTCCCGATTCCAGCTACGATCGCTAGGAATTAGCGCACGTAAGACTGCATCCGGATCAGAGTTAGGAATTTCTACGCTCACAAGATAGTGCATACCCAAGTTTTCGACCAGGGATACTCGACCGTGAATTGCATTTCGATCTTCTGGCTCGGCAATCCGAATATGTTCTGGACGGATGCCCATCACGATCTGTGCTGGCACTCTGGGGATAGTATCTGGAACAAAGATCTGACGATCGCCGAGGAGTGCATGAGTCCCTTGACAAGTTAGTGTGAGCAAATTCATCTGGGGACTGCCGACAAATCCAGCGACGAATAAATTGGCAGGATGATTGTAAATCCGATCTGGCCCATCGAGTTGTTGAACTAGTCCATCATTAAGCACGGC
>JBJOOY010000193.1:0-3427 GCA_046051065.1 Cyanobacteriota bacterium | reverse complement strand
ATTCGAGATATCGGTGGTTTAGCCTACCGGATGTAATCTGTTCTTAGTTCGATCCAGGAGTTAGCGAAAAGATTGCTCCAGCTAGATTTGCATAAATTTATTGACTTATGCTATATTAATTAAGGCTCATTTACGGTTTAACCGTATTGTTTAATATTACAAGCATTTGAGGTTCAGTCGCGATCAAATAATTAATTGCGTTAACCAAAATTAAATAGCCAACCACAGACAGCAGGAGCAAATAGCTTAATTTCCTGCCGAGGTTAACGCAACCAGAACGATCGATAACTACTGTGATTTAAGTAGTCAGATTGAAATCGACTGAACGAATACCTCGGCACATAGTGTCGGGGTTAGTTTTATGTCCTGCTGTTCGTTTCCACCCAAAACTCGATCGACCAAGAGGCATACATCGCATGGGTAGAACCCTAGAAAACAAACAAGAGATCGTTGCATCACTCAAGCAAGACTTGAGCGACGCAACCATGGTGGCAGTGATTAACTACCAAGGATTATCCGTGGCAGAAATCACCGACTTACGCAGACGAATTCGCCCCAAAGGTGGTACCTGTACGGTTACTAAAAATACCTTGATGGGTAAAGCCATTGAAGGTAATGCCGATTGGCAAGCATTAGAACCACTTCTGACTGGTTCATCGGCATTTTTAGTGTTCAAAGATGATATCGGTGGTGGGATTAAAGCCTACCATGAGTTTCAGAAAGCCACTAAGAAAACCGAACTGCACGGTGGTGTCATGGAAGGGAAAGCCCTTTCTGGAGCCGACGTTAAAGCAATCGGCGATCTGCCATCGAAAGAGCAACTCATGGCGCAACTTGCTGGTGCGCTTAACTCAGTCACCGCCAAAATTGCCATCGGCATTAAAGAAGTACCAACTTCGATCGCGCGTGGTTTACAAGCTCATACTGATAAAGGTTAGTAGAACCGGAAATCTGGGAGATAGTTGCCACTAACCACATAACCAAGTCAAAATTTTACCCTTATTTAGGAATTTACAAGATGTCTGCTGCAACCGATACAATTTTAGAACAGTTAAAAACTCTGAGCTTACTCGAAGCTGCCGAACTAGTCAAACAAATCGAAGAAGCCTTCGGCGTAAGTGCGGCTGCGGTTGCTGGTCCTGCGGTTGCTGGCGGCGTTGCTGCTGCTCCTGCTGAAGCAGAATCAGAACAAACTGAATTCACTGTCGTCCTCGAAGCTTTGGCTGATGAAAGCAAGAAAATTGCCGTCCTTAAAGTCGTCCGAGGCATTACTGGCTTAGGCTTGAAAGAAGCTAAAGATTTAGTTGAATCCACACCTAAAGAAATCCTCAGTGGTGTAGCCAAAGCTGCTGCTGAAGATGCTAAAAAACAAATCGAAGAAGCTGGTGGTAAAGTTGCCCTCAAATAACCATTAACTGCAAGCTCAATCCATTGACTGCGATCGGGAATATTTTGCTGTTGGGAGTGGATATAGTTAAATTTTTACGCTCTCAGTCAGACAGGTTACTGTCACAGCTACCAATCGAGTCGATCTTAATTTTATCTTCGCAACTAGAGTCAACCTTGGTTGGCTCTTTTTTCATGCCTAGATCGATCGGCCCAAAAATACCGATGTCACTCACCTGCCAAATTCTGTCAGCCGATCGATAGCGAAGATATGATATCCTAATCTCACAGTTTTAACTTCAAGATGTTAACTAGCTGCATCTACAATAATCTACTCTATCCATAACTTATAATTTCGTTGACTTGCCGTTAACTTATGCACTCAGCCACGCGACTGGATGACCTCAAAATTTTAGAGTGTTTCCTGCAAAACTCTCTCCATGCCCACTTGGGGCGGATTATCCCATTCCGAGTTCAGTGTCTATACAAAGACGATACCCTCTGGGTACTCGCCCAACATCCTGCTGATGTGTTGATCGATATTAATGACACCTTCGGCCACTTGGAATGCACTCTGCAAGCAGAAGAGCCGAAAACTCCCTTGGCAGTGAAGTTATATCTGCGCGCAGAAGGAAATCAACGTCCTTATACTCAGAAAAGTTTTACAGTTTATCCATCAGTAAAGCAGAAATTACCAGGCGAAGCAGCTCCAGCGATGACTGCGATGACTGAAGATTTAATCGTGCTCGAACGCGATCTGTTAGTAGGTAGAACGCATCCTGGAGCGGAGCGCGATCCAGATCGAGCTCAATTCACGCCGCCCATAATTCCTGGAGCGGAATTACCACAGCAACAGGATCGAAACTTACTCGATCGAGACTTCGATGCTACGATCGTTAGCAGAGCCACTCGGAACGATCGTCGAGTCGACGAGGTGAAGTCTCTACCCACCGAGGGGCTAGTTCACAAAGCGAGGCAAGTCGATGCACCAGACGATCGATCGACCGATATCGAGCGTAATCCCGATCGGGCGATGGTCGCTAATATCGATCGACCATTTGATGACATCGAACAATATACTAACACTACAGCCGCTCCAGGAACTCCTAAACGCAAGCGTAAGCTGATTGGGCCTATTTTAGGCGGATTGGGATTACTCGCGATCGGATCGGGCGCAGCATATATGGGGACGCGTCCTTGTGTGCTTCAAGCTTGCACCGAGTTAAGTAACTTAACTCAATTAGCTCAATCATCTGTGGCTACACTCGATCGGCAAAATGTAACGGGGCAAGAGGTTTTAGCCGTCCAAAAACAGTTACACCAAAGTGTCGATAATCTCAAATCGATTCCTCCTTGGTCGAGTAGCTACGATTCCGCCCAGCAATATCTCCAAGCTACCAAGTCTGAAGTCACTGACTTAGACACTACCGTGGAAGCGATGAATAAGGCATTTAAAGCCACAACTATCGTCACAAAACCACCAATTCCGATCGATGGATGGCATGAAAGCAAGCGGATGTGGACAGAATCGATCGCTAGTTTACGCATCATTGCGCCCAATAGCAAGATTTATCCCCTCGCACAACAAAAACTCAAAACTTATCAACAGAGGTTAGCCGAAACCGAACGACGGATTGATGTTGAAACAACTGCCCAAGAACAACTTAAATCTGCCGTAGAGAGCATGAAAGCTGTTAATCAAGCTCAGTCTACTGCAAAATCTTTAACTCAATGGCAAGGAGTTAAAACACAATGGGAACGAGCGACTAATCAGCTCAAAAGTATTGCCGCTACAACCAGTGCTTATCCTGAAGCCCAAGTTCAGCTCAAATCCGCACAGCCTCAGATTACTGCGGCTAACAATAAAGTTTTGGAAGAAAAAAAAGTCACTCAAAACTACAAAGACGCGATCGAGCTAGCTCAATCGGCGAAACAAGCTCAGAAAAACGATAACTTAGATCGAGCTATCAAACAGTGGAATCAAGCCATCGTGATGATGCAGGGTATCCCGCCGCATAGTGCCGTTTATGGTCAAGCAAAA
>JBJOOY010000192.1:0-5071 GCA_046051065.1 Cyanobacteriota bacterium | reverse complement strand
GATTGAATTACTTTCTGACGTAAGTCGTAACTATAGGGTTTGGGCATTTTTATCCATTTATCACTTCAACTACACACTATAACAGTATTATGTCCTAACCGCCTTGGCGGTTGCTATAATTAGCGTGTCGAGCCACTATGTGATGTTTGACTACTGCCATCGATTTTGGTGGCATTCCCTGCGAGAAATCCAATTCATTGGCCACATCAATCAAAATCTTGCCCTGCAAATTCTCGGCACCAGCAGTTTGGAGTGCGGCTAGGGATGCCATGCCATGAGTTGCATTGATGATGATCTCGCATTGAGCGGCGGCGGCTGCAAAAGTCGCTACAGTTGCTTTATTTCCCACAGCAGTTAGCCAATCATTCAAACTGCCAGCCCAGCCTTTGGCTTCATCGAGTTTCTTCGGATCGCGGGTACCCAAAACGACATCATGACCTAATTCTACTAACTTTTTACCGAGTGTTTGACCGACGATACCAGAACCGATAATAGCTACTTTCATGTTAATTTCTTTGTTTAGTTGTGTTCAAAGTGGTTTGCGAAAAGTGCGGTCTTGGGCTTTGCCCAAGTAGAGCACCTTTTCAAGACACAATCGTTGGCGTTTAATCAGACTATTTGTAAACAGAGAACCCAGACTCGATCGAGGTTTTACCATCCATCACACTGACACCCATCGGACTATCTCCATTAATAAAACTGTACGGAAACGGCATGGCAAAACTGCTAGCTTTATTCAACCTGTCGATTTGTTCGGCACTCAGCGTAAAGTCTAAGGCACCGATATTATCTTCCAAATGGGCAACCTTCCGCGCTCCAATAATCGGAATCGGTTTACCTGGTTGTTGCACCAACCAATTAAGCGAAACTTGACTGGGAGTGCGATCGACTTCCTTGGCAACTTCTTTGACTACATCGACGATCGCTAAACTCCGCTCATTCAATTGTCCCATCGCTTTAATATTCCCCTTGCGCGTCGAACCATCCTTCGCGCCTTCAGTATCTTGTAAATCTTCGCGACTGTATTTACCAGACAGTGCGCCACCAGCTAATGGCGACCATGCAGTCGGCGTAATATTGTTGTGCCAAGCCATTGGCAATAGTTCGGCTTCGGAGGTGCGTTCGACTAAACTATATTCCAGTTGAATCGCCGATACCTGAGTCCAACCACGTAGTTTAGCAATTGTTTGACCTTCAGATACTACCCAAGCAGGGGTATCAGATAAGCCGATGCTCAAAATCTTACCCTGACGCACCATGTCATCCATTGCCCGCATTACTTCTTCAATGGAGTTGCGATAGTCCCAGGCGTGCAGCCAATAGAGATCGATATAGTCAGTATTTAATCGTTTTAGACTAGCTTCAATTGCCATTACCAAAGCCTTGCGGTGATTCCCACCAGCATTAGGATTCGTCGGATCTGTATTGAGTGAATATTTTGTAGCAATGACAAACTTGTCGCGGCGATTTTGCAGGATTTGACCGATGTAGCTCTCGCTCGAACCGCCAGTGTAGATATTTGCAGTATCGAGAAAGTTACCACCACGCTCTGCATAGATATCCAGAATGCGTCTACTTTCCTCTAGATCCGATCCAAATCCCCATTCCGTCCCAAATGTCATTGTCCCCAAACACAGCGGCGAGACGCGCATTCCACAGTTACCGAGTAAGCGATATTGATTCAGTTGGGTGATTGGTTGACTCATTAAAGATGGGAGATTGATGACTTGATCCAATCCTATCAGTCTCTAATTTATAATTCAAATCAATAGTTCAAATAGAGTCTATTTGCTAAATGGATTTACGAAACTTCGATCTCAATTTGTTGGTAGTGCTCCATACGCTCATTACCGAGCGGAGTGTTTCTGCTGCGTCGAAAAAACTTCACCTCAGCCAACCTGCTACCAGTGCGGCTTTAAAACGATTGCGGGTAGCATTGGGCGATCTCATTTTAGTCCGCGATGGTTTACACATGGTGCTGACTCCCAGAGCGGAAGAACTACTCGCACCGCTATCAGCAATCTTGGGCGAAATAGAACGCACTCTGACTTCGCCAGAACCTTTTAATCCGGCGAATGTCGATCGCACAATGCAGATTGCAACGAATGATTATGGGACGTTTATTCTAATTCCACCGTTGATGAATCGGTTAGAATTAATCGCCCCAAATATTAAGATAGAAGTATGGGAAATTGGCCGCGATGCAATTGCCGCACTCAAGGAAGGTAAAATAGATTTGGCAATCGCGGATGCTTGGACATTGAAAAATTGTCAATGTACTGAAGTCCTGTTTACCGAAACATTTACCTGTCTCGCTCGTAAAAATCATCCACGTATTCAGGGGGAATTAACACTAGCTAGTTATTTAGCCGAAGAACACATTCTCGTATCCCCTCGCGGGCGAGTATTGGGGCATGTAGATGGCGAATTGGCAAAACACGGCTGGGAGCGGCGGGTACGGTTGACTCTTCCCCATGTATTAGCAGTTCCAGCAGCGGTTGCGGCGACGGATGGAATTGTTACTTTAGCATCAAGAATCGCCCAAAGGTTGGCTCTAGATTATCAGCTTCAAATTTTAGTACCACCGATCGATGTTGGGCGTTTTCAGGTAGCAATGGCTTGGCGATCTCCGCTCACTGAAGATCCGGCAATTCAATGGTTGCGGAGTGAGTTGATGGAGATTTGTCGGAAAGAATAATCTACATCTTTTTTAGAACAAGTAATCTCTTCACTAATCACCTGAGTTCGATGAGGCATAGCCTCATCATCAAATCATTGATTTCTTAATTTAACTCAATATTTTTAACTATTAATCATCTTAATGGTAGGTTTTCCTGTGCCAAAATTTAGCTGAAGTCTGCCCGACACCTATATTTGTTGTCCTGTCTAAGTTTGATGAGGCTACGCCTCATCGAACTCAGGTTAATCGATTCATACTAATCACCCCATTCGTGACAGGTCTATGAAAAATAGCTACCTTCAGATGAAGATAGCTATTAACGTCAAGGGTTTACCCTCTAAAAATTATTCAATTTTAGAACTTAGTAATCGAAGTCACCGCCGCCCATACCGCCGCCACCGCCAGCAGGAGCGCCGTCTTTAGGTTCGGGTTTATCGACAACGATACACTCGGTAGTTAAGACCATCGCAGCGATCGAAGCTGCGTTTTGCAGAGCCGATCGAGTTACTTTAGCAGGGTCAACAATACCAGCTTCAAACATGTCTACAAACTCGTTAGTTGCCGCATTGTAGCCAACATTAAATGGTTTTTCTTTAACACGCTCGGCGATGATTGCACCGTTTTGACCAGCATTTTCCGCAATCCGTTTGAGGGGAGCAGCTAATGCACGGGTAACAATTAATGCACCAGTTAACTCTTCATCTTTGAGGTTAGCTTGCGCCCAAGTTTCGAGCTCGGGAGAGAGGTGCGCCAGAGTCGTACCACCACCAGGAACGATCCCTTCTTCAACTGCTGCTTTAGTTGCGTTGATCGCATCTTCTAGGCGCAGTTTACGGTCTTTCATTTCGGTTTCGGTAGCTGCACCAACTTTGATTACGGCTACACCACCAGCTAATTTAGCCAGACGCTCTTGGAGTTTCTCTTTGTCGTAGGAAGAATCGCTTTCATCCATCTGACGACGGATTTGTTCGCAGCGAGATTTAACGCCAGCTTCGTTACCTTCAGCAACGATGGTAGTGCTATCTTTAGTAATCGTAATCCGCCGTGCTTGACCGAGGGATTCTAGTTTAGTTGCATCTAGTTTCAATCCAGCGTCTTCGGTAATCAATTGACCACCAGTTAAGACAGCGATATCTTCTAGCATAGCCTTCCGGCGATCGCCAAACCCAGGCGCTTTAACTGCTGCAACGTTCAATACACCACGCAGACGGTTGACTACTAGAGTCGCGAGTGCTTCTTTCTCGATGTCTTCTGCTAAAATCAGCAATGGACGACCGGAACGTGCAACTTGCTCTAATACAGGAACTAAGTCCTGTACGAGGTTGATTTTCTTGTCGGTAATCAGGATGTAGGGTTGATCCAATACTGCTTCCATCCGCTCCATATCGGTAGCGAAGTAGGGCGAGATATAACCTTTATCGAAGCGCATCCCTTCAGTGATTTCGAGTTCGGTAGTCATCGACTTACCTTCTTCGAGGGAAATTACACCTTCTTTACCTACTTTATCCATCGCACTGGCAATCATTTCGCCGACTTCGTTGTCGTTACCAGCGGAGATGGATGCTACTTGAGCGATGGCTTTGGAGTCTTCGACTGGTTTAGCATGAGCGGCGATTTTCTCAACGAGGAAACCAGTTGCTTTGTCGATACCGCGTTTGAGGGAGATGGCATTTGCACCTGCTGCAACGTTGCGTAAGCCTTCTTTAACGATCGCGTGAGCGAGTACAGTAGCTGTAGTAGTACCATCGCCTGCTGCGTCGTTAGTTTTGGATGCAGCTTGACGAATCAAGGCTACACCAGTGTTTTCGACGTTATCTTCGAGTTCGATTTCTTTGGCAATGGTCACACCATCGTTGACGATTTGGGGTGCGCCAAATTTCTTCTCTAGTACCACGTTACGACCCTTAGGACCGAGGGTAACTGCTACTGCTTCTGCCAGAATGTCCATCCCGCGTTCGAGCGCGCGACGAGCATTTTCGTTGTATATAATTCGCTTTGCCATAATCTTTAAATTTAGAGGTGTAGAGGGTTAGATGTTAGTGACAATTGACACTTATTATCCGACTACTGCAAGGATGTCTTTCTCAGACAACAGCACATATTCATCGCCGCCGAGCTTCACGTCGGTACCAGCGTATTTAGAATAAAGAACTTTGTCACCGACTTTGACTTCTGGCTCTTGACGAGTGCCATCTTCGTTGCGTTTGCCAGGACCAATTTGAACGATTTCGCCAATTTGGGGCTTTTCTTTAGCTGTATCGGGCAGAAGGATACCACCTGCGGTTTTTTCTTCGGATGCGCTGACTTTAACGAAGACGCGATCGGCTAAAGGCTTGACTGTGGATACGGTTAACGATAATGATGCCATATTTATTATGAGTATTTAGCACT
>JBJOOY010000191.1:0-3831 GCA_046051065.1 Cyanobacteriota bacterium | reverse complement strand
TTTCATAATTGAAATCGATGCTATTGCTACCGTTGGTATTTGTATATCCGAAACTGGCACTATCGCCCCACCCAAATACATTACTATTTCTGAGTTTAATCTGTCTGCGATCGGTTCCCGCACTAGGAGAGCGATGATTATCAACACTTACTTGGGAATGCCAGATCGGTGCTTCACTGATTTCGACGGTAAGAATACTCGTTCCAGGTTGAATCCCTGCTGCTAATTCTGCCTTAAGATTATTAATTAGGGGATTGAGCCGCAATAATTGTAATCCTGATAATAGCCGTTCTCGATCGAGTGGTTTACCCGTAAATTGAGCGATCCGACTGCGAACATAATCGGCACTCAAGCGGCTATTTCCCTGCACTTCGATCGTTTCTACTCGCCCTTCAATCGCTTGAATTTCGACAACTCCATCTTCTTTGCCAATCCGCTGTGGCGGCAAGATCGCTCCCGAAGTAATGTAACCTCTAGATAAATAAAGTTCGGTAATCTTCGATCGAATCTCAAATAAATCGGCGATCGAAATATCCCGATTGAGATATGCTTGCGTGATTCGATCGAAGTCGACTGGAGTAAATACAGTACTGCCAATAATTTTAAATCGCTTGACACGAATCAGCCCTGGTAAACTGGGAGTGGTGAGATCGGGAATAGTGGGATTCCCAGGACTTAATAAATCTGGCAGAGCGGGAATCCGATTGGGGAGTTGAGGTTCGGGTAAAGGTACTTGAGAAGGAGGGACATTATTCCGTTCGAGGGTATTATTTGGATTGGGGAGCGTCTGCGCCCCTCCTCGATCGACTATACCTAGACTAGCTAATAATCCTAGCGTCCACGAGATCGACAGTCGATATCTAAAGTTAGCGGACTGAGAGATAAGCGATTGCCAATTTAACACGATCGATCTACATAGCTCGGCAATATTCAGATTACATGATGCCGATCCCGATCGTTCCAAACGAGCTAAAATTATTCGATTAACAATTATGATTAGTAGAGATGACTGTCAGCACTGATTTATTAAAAGACATGAAAATTGGGTTATTCCGAGCTTTTGCCGATCCAGTGACGATGTGGAAAACTGAAAATCATCTTACAAAGCCAGGATAAAATGTTTACTGAGTAATTCTATAGAACCCATTTGAGATCTTTTTAGGCGATCGATTCAACAGCGAGTCTTTTAACCTGCTTTCCACAGATTCACTCAGACAAATATGGAAGATCTGACTCAACGACTTCGCGAATTGGTAGCACAAGCGTGTAAACATCCACCAGGCAGTGCTTTACGTCAAAAAGCTTTAACCAGACTCATCCGAACGCTCGATCGCCAACTGTGGCGAGAATATACCCCTGGTTATGAAGATGCCTTGCAGCAAACCTGGCTATATTTTTGTCGGAATATTTGTGAGGCAACTACTGGAGAAAGGTACAATCCAGATCGTGCCAGCTTGATTACCTGGTTGAATAACTATCTCAAGCGCCGCTTACAGGATCTTAAGATCGATAAATCTGAAGATCTGCGTAACTTCATCTCTTCAGTGAAAAGTGGGAAAGATGGCGAACTAATCGATCTGATTGACTCGATCCCTGCCGCTCCTGATATTCCACCCATGTTACAAGATCTGCGGACTTGGGCGGAAACCGATGCTGACGGAACATTGAAAAGTACGCATATCAAAGGAAACCCCACTGCTAGCTGTCAACTGCTGATTTTGCGCCGATTACCCCCAGAAACAAGTTGGGATAGTATTTCCAAGGAATTGGGCGTTGCCATTCCGACGCTGAGTGCATTTTATCAACGCAAATGTATGCCCAAGTTGCATAATTTTTGTGAGTCCGAGGGATACGTATAAAGGAAGACTAAAATTATGACATCTAATCTAGCTGTACCAGAAGATATGACACTCAGGTTGCCGATTACCAGCCAAGCGATCGAGTTTGGTCGCCAATTTTCACAAGCACAACCAACTCAGACAACTAGAGAACGGTTGAATTTGAATACATTGGCAGTATATACAGTCCATAATTATCTAGAAATGATTGGATTTCGGACTAATCTTCAGGCGGGAGATAGTTGGAATCCGATCGCGCGCATGTGTGCGGATGTAGCAGATTTAGAAGTATTAGGGATTGGTAAACTAGAATGTCGTCCAGTCAAGCCAGGAGAGCGGGAATATATTATCCCACCAGAAGTTTGGCTCGATCGCATTGCTTACGCATTCGTTCAGATCGATCTAGATACACGAGAAGCAACAATTCTCGGATTTACACCCCAAGCACGCGCGACGATCGCGCCAGATCGATTACGATCGGTAGAAGAGTTAATCGATCGATTGCACGATCTGATGGAAACACCAATGGTGAAATTAGATCGATGGCTGCAAGGTGCAATCGACACAGCTTGGCAAACGATTGAAGCCCTATTTCCGACTTCCGAACTTGCCTTTCGATCGGAACCAAATCAGATTGTTCGTCGAGCTAAATTGATCGATCTAGGCATTCAATTACAGAGCTATTCAGTCGCACTTATCGTCGAACTAATACCCGAATCGAACGACGAGCGCACCCAAATTCGCTTACAAGTTCGGCCGATCGATCGAATTTATTTACCGCCCGATCTCCAACTTATCGTTCTCGATGACACAGACACAGTATTTTTAGAAGCCCAATCGAGAACGGCAGATAACCTAATTCAATTACAGTTTACAGGCAATATAGGTGAAAATTTCAGGGTAAATATCGCACTCGGTACCGCTCAAATTGTCGAACAATTTATGATTTAGATGATGGCATTTAAGTCTTGCCAACAATCTTGGATAGGAGTGGGAGATGGATAAGCTAGTAACTATCAAAATTGGCAATATTAATCGCGATCTGGGATATCCTGTAACTTTAGAAATTGCTGAAGAACAATGGAGCGATGATCGAATCTGGCTGCATAATTTATTAGAAAAAAAAGGAGAACTTCCTTCAGCTTCAGAATTGCTGCAAGATTATTATGATTGGCAAAAAAGTTATCGAAATCTAGATATTAACCACCGTTTAGATGCCGATCCCGCTCAAATTACCAATATTTCATCGATCGATCTGGTGTTAACATGTCAAAGTGCTGCCCAAATATCGATCGATTCCTTTAATCGCTGGTTAAATGCTGAATCATTTCACCAAATTCGCGAACATTTAGCCAAAAATATTAGTGCTGAAGATCGAGTGAGATTTCTGTTGCAAATTGAAGATCCTCAACTGTATCATTTACCTTGGCAACTTGGGGATATATTCGCCAGTTATAACTCGACAGAAGTAGTTTTGAGTTCGCCTCAATTTGAAGGGATTCAAGACTCCAATTCAGCGACTAAATTTGGAGTAAGAATATTAGCAATTTTAGGAAATAGCCAAGGGATTAATATTAAGGTCGATCGAAAAATACTAGCAAAACTTCCCAACGCTAAAGTTGAATTTTTAGTCGAGCCACAACGCCAAGAATTAACTGACAGGTTATGGGAGCATAACTGGGATATCTTATTTTTTGCCGGACATAGTTCGAGTAGCAATGACAATACTACGGGCAAAATTTTCATTAATCAAACTGATAGTTTGAGTCTTGAAGAACTACGCTATGGACTCAAAAAAGCGATCGCCAACGGGCTGAAAATTGCAATTTTCAACTCCTGTGATGGCTTGGGATTGGCAAAATCTCTCGCCGATTTGCAAATCCCGCAGGTAATCGTCATGCGCGAACCCATACCAGATCGCGTCGCTCAGACTTTTCTCAAAGGATTTCTCGAACAATACTCTCAAGGTAAATCTTTTTATCGATCTGTTCGT
>JBJOOY010000190.1:0-3246 GCA_046051065.1 Cyanobacteriota bacterium | reverse complement strand
TCCAGGCGATCGGGTAATTCTGCTGTGTGTATCAGGCAATCTCTCGATTACCCAAGCTGTGCTCAATGCGATCGAACACGATTTAAACCAGCATGAAGAACAAAATTTACACAATCTGCCTGGTATGTATGATGTTGCTCGGTATATCGGTGGAAAAATTCGGGCGATCCGAAAACAAGAAAGCCCGTGGTTAGAAAAAGATCGGATCGACTGTAAATGTACGTTGTTATTGGGTGGGCAGATTAGTGGACAAGAACCGCAACTTTACATGCTCTACAGTCAGGGAAATTTTATTCAAGCCACAGCAGAAACTCCATTTCTCCAAATTGGTGAGACTAAGTATGGTAAACCAATTCTCGATCGAACGATTAAGTTTGATACATCGCTCGAAGATGCCGCTAAATGTGCCCTACTCTCGATCGATTCGACAATGAAATCGAATATTTCTGTTGGCCCGCCAATTAATTTAATGGTTTATTATCGAGATACTTTTGTCATTCGTCATCAACTCAAATTTAAGCGTGGCGATCTCTATCTCCAAAAGATTCGCAGTACTTGGGAAGACTATCTTCGTCAAGCCTTTGAAAAAATTCCACCAATCGAATGGGATCGCGATGAAGATGAGGAAGTTGAAGAGATTATCGGTAAATAAGATGGTGTCTTAGGAATATTATTGAAAATCTTACTAGGAAAGCGCTACGTTCCTCTAACTATCTGACTTCGAGCTGATAATCCATTGTTGATTTTATGCCTAAGTTTTGACGAATATTGCCAGAAATTGGAGTAGTTTGATGGCTATAAGGACTTGCTACTAAAGCGATGTGGGTATCTGCTACGGCTAATCCGTGGGTGGGATCGTAACCGCGCCATCCTGCACCGGGTAAATAAACTTCTGCCCAAGCATGAAGATGATTATTGCCTAGTCGATCAAGATCTCCTCGTTCGTAACCACTGACAAATCTGGCAGCTAATCCCACAGCACGACAGACTGCCATAAATAACACGCTAAAATCTCGACAGGAGCCAGCTTTTTGAGTCCAGGTAATATTCGGGGGAAATGGCTCGCCTTGTTCGCGCAGGAGATAATTACATTGTTGATAAATAGTTTGATTGAGGATACTCAAAAAATTCAACGTATCGCCGTGACATTCGATCGAAATTTCTTGAGCTAATTGATAAGCGATCGGATCGACGATCTGGGTTTTGAGATAGGGATATAATTGTCGATCGAGCGAACTGAGATAATCGATCGGTAGTTGAGTTGCTCCAGGTGATAATAAGAAATTAAAGGGATTATGGCGATGAGTAGTTACTTGCGATCGACTGGTAATTTGTAGATTGGTAATCTGCCGATCGTCAAACAACACGTTAATTAAATTATTACCATCTAAATCGATATTTTCTAAAATTTGTTGGGGTTGTGGCTCGATAATTAGCTCGAATTTATGTAGAGTTTGAACTACATCTGCACGAGGGCGCAACCGCAGGAGATGAGGGGCGAGTTGTACTGCTCGATCGTAAGTATATGTGGTAGTGTGAGTAATTTCATAATCCATAACTAACTCAGCAAAATTAACTACACATTACCGGATAACGGTGGCAAAGACAGGATTGCCAACGTTATCTGTCATTGCACGAGTGCAAAATCAACGAGTTACTCTAGCGAGTTGCGAAATTCTGGTTTTCGAGCCAGGCTCCGGGGCCAAAGGTTTTGTTGGAGTAATCTCGCATCGGTGGCTCAAAACTTTCGTTAGCTAGCTTAGGCGTGAGTGTGCCTTTCCAGCCATAGGGCAGCTCGCAGGTATATTCGCCTTCCGGGCTAATTGTGCAGGCACTCTCTTTATTAGACAAATCTTTGTAACCAGATTCGACGACTGCTGCAGTCTGATACAGCCCTTTATCAGCTTTAGTGATCTTGCCACGGATAAAAATTCGGCGCTCGTAGTCTTTCTTGACTTTTTCCGAAACAGCCTTCATGTCAAAACCCAAGGGCTTACCAGCTTGAACTTTGTCAACACCACGTTTCATCGCCGCAGCCAGTCCTTTGGGGGCCGACCCTTTCCACCAATCTACGTGTTCTGAATACGCCCATACATATTCATCACTGGTTTTTAAGCTTTCGTAGATGTTGTGTTCGACTTGCTGGAGGCGACTCTGATCTGAGGGGAAGTAAAAGCCAGCAAAACGTGGCGAACGGAACCAATTAATGGATCCATCTAAAAACATCGCATGAGCTAGTCGCACCCGCTGCTTAAATTTAGCCTGACTTGAGGCAGATAGTAGTTTTGCCGAGCTGGTGAAGGCGGCTCGGTCTTTTGCATAGTCTTGCTTGGTCAAATTGAAGTAGGAGTTTTCATTCCCATCAATGAACTGTTCGCCTTTTCCACCGTCCAGCCAGCCTTCGAAGAACGGTACTAATAGTGCCCAGTCCATATTTTCCATTTTTCTGCCATCATCGACTACCATCTTCTTGATGATTCTGAGAAACCAGAGCGAGATAATTTTGGCACCAGGCATCTCCTGATGTACGACATTGATAAAGTCGCGCCCACGCTGGCGCACGACGACTGAAACCTCTTTGTAGCTTTTGCCATCGTAATCTTCCGCCTTATATTTCCACGGAGTGGATCCGTAAGACTCAGTATCGAAAAATATGCCATCAAATTTACCAACCTTGGCAGTGCGCGTAAACTGGCGCACGTTTTCGAGTGCGGCTTCCCAGTTGGCATCGTTCAGCCAAGTCCAACCTTCTTCACGTCGCGTATCCATGCGAATGAAATTATGGGTGAATTTTTTAAAGCGAGTAGCTTTTAGATTAGCACGGTCGCTGGCGAATTCACTTTCAGGATACGCTGTCTTGTTAAAAACGTTCGTGCCAGGCGCTAGCAACATCGTGAACCCCGAGAAAAAAGATTGTTTTTCCATCTTTGTGATGTTGCGCCGAACGAACTCAGATTTCGGGTTATCTGCGCCAAAATCAATCAGTTTTTTGCTGGGAGACGCGCCACTGCTGCCACTGCTATAGACTACGAGCACACATGCCGCGCAGGTGATCACGAACAGTATGAATCGACGTAATGTGGTGGGACTCAAGAGAGTATTCGGAAAGTACCTACTAATCATATTTGCTCTTTTCAGTTACATTACTAGTCTCGATCGGTATCCGTAGTGAGATGGATAATTTTACATCATCACATATTGTCTATCCTTTAGTTAACTAACTGCAATAAATGTTTCAAAAATTTG
>JBJOOY010000189.1:0-4090 GCA_046051065.1 Cyanobacteriota bacterium | reverse complement strand
TATGAAGCGGCTTTGCCATATGTAGAAGCCGTATTTTATCGTACCGCTCCCTTCAGAGGGACAAAATCCTATAACGCTCAAGCCGAACAAGTACCCGCCGCCCAAAAAGATTTCCACTATGGGATTTTATATGCAGATGTAAATCCGGTAGGAAGTGCCGGAATTCCACCGACATTATTAATGGATGATATGTATCATTTCCTGCCCGATTATCTGATTGAATACTATCAAAAACACTGTCGGGGTGATGAAGATATGTTAATTCAATCTGGTGTAAGTTTCCAGCGATCGATGTTCTGTGTAACTTCGGCAGTAATTCAAGCTCTCCGTGCGGCGCTCCTCTATCCCCTCAATGATGAAAATCCCGAACATCTTCAGAAAAATCGCGAATTCTTTGAAATGCAAATCGATCGATTTAAACGCCCAGAAGCTCGATTAAATGATATTCAAAATCAAGAATATCGTTAAATAATTGATAATTGATAATTGATCGAATATATTATGCTTAAACCCTAGGTGATGGGAAGTGCCCACCATACTTATGAAATTTGAGCTAACAACGGATGAACACAATCAGGTATTTATAGAATGGAGCCAGTTAAGCCGAATTGAGGAACGAACATGTCGTCCGATTCTTAATGGGAAGCGAACGCCTCCAGCCAATGATGTAATTACTCTATCATTCTTGATCGATAGAGTCGATGAAATTGTCGGTCGATTTCAATACTTTGATATTAATATCCGTAATCGCTCTGCGGAATTTGGATATACAGTCAATCCTAAGTTCAGAAAACAAGGTATTGGTACAAGCATGTTAAATATAGCAATTACTCATTTGTTCCTAACTACAAATTTGAATAAGCTATATTGCCAAACGGCTGCCTTCAATACGGCATCGATTAAACTTCTTGAGAAACTCAATTTTCACCAGGATGGTATTTTACGGCAGCATCATGAATTAGATGGTGAACTATGGGATGACTATATCTACAGCATCCTGCGAGATGAATGGAAAAGGACAATAGATAAAATGAGCAATTTTTTACCTAATGGTGGAATGGATTAATAGTTTAATGAGTGGCTTGGGATATTGGGGCATTGGTTTACTAATGTTTGCCGAAAATCTATTTCCACCAATTCCTTCTGAGCTGATTATGCCATTAGCCGGATTTACCATAGCTCAAGGCAAAATGAACTTTGGGCTGGCTGTTTTTGCTGGCACTGTTGGTACGATGGCGGGAACTTACGCTTGGTATTATCTCGGACGATTAGTTAATTATCAAAGATTAGCTGATTGGACAGATCGCCATGGTAAATGGATTGGTATATCTGCCAAAGATATCGATCGGGTTAATGATTGGTTCGATCGACATGGCAAAAATGCGGTCTTTTTTGGGCGGATGGTACCAGGAATTAGGACGCTCATTTCCTTACCTGCGGGGATGAATAATATGTCTTTTCCCACATTTACTATTTACTCATCGATCGGCACCTTAATCTGGACATTAGCCTTAACTACAGCCGGATTTTTATTAGGAGAAAACTATGGATCGATCGAGAAATACTTAGCCCCAATTTCCAAGCTAGTTTTATTTTGCTTAATTGGCTTATGTGGCTACTGGATCTTCAAAAAAACACGTTCAAATAATTAAATTCAGGATAAATAACATGCCAGATATCGTAGACATCGCGGTTAGTAATGAAAACTTCACTACCCTAGTTGCGGCTGTCCAAGCAGCAGGATTAGTAGATGCCTTAAAATCACCTGGACCATTTACAGTATTTGCGCCAGTCGATGCTGCCTTTGCTGCGTTACCGCCTGGTACCGTCCAAACTCTCGTTCAAAACCCACCCCAACTAGCAAGAATTCTCAAATTCCATGTAGTTGCTGGAAAATATACTAAAGCAGATTTAGCTAAACTTAGTTCTGTAGAATCTCTCGAAGGCTCGCCGATTCCAATTAACTGCAAGACCGCTTTTGAAGTTAAAAATTCTACCGTAATTATGGAAGACATCGAAGCAGATAACGGCATCATTCATGTGATCGATCGAGTAATTTTAATGGGCTAATTTTTACTAACTCGATCGACAACAATCTAAGAGTAGATTGAGTTCTTGGATGCTATTAAAAATATTTTTGCCTCTAAAGATCCCATAAATTGCTGCTTCGTAAGGATTTCGTCCCGTCTTGATGATTGTTGCAATAGCCTCGCGATTGGAGTATCGATATTTATAGACTAACCATGCTGCTAAAATATGTCCAGTACGACCGATTCCACCAGAACAATGAACGACAACTTTGCGACTGGCTCGATCGGCTGTAGCTAAAAATGGTAATATTCGATCGGTTAACATCGATAATTCACATAACTGAAAATCTGCGATCGGTGCCCAACAAACTCGATCTTTACCAAATTTTCGATCGTATATATCTAATAAATTATGCTCGTAACGATCGAGTTGATGCTCTGCCAGTAAACAGCAAATTTGCGCGATATTCTGTCGATCAATAAATTCGAGCCACTTTTCCACTGCTCGATCGCTGTAGCCAGGTCGAGCACAGCCAAAAATATTCTGTTGATGCGATAATAATTGTGTAGATTCGATCGGTAATACAGGCGCAAATTTATACATCTCAATTAGTAGGTGTTCAGGGAAATACATTACCTAGGCTTTGTTCAAATGAAATCTGTCACTTGTACATATGACGCTCATGCTGACCAGATTCTCGGAATTCTTAACGAGGCGATTATCAACTCAACTGCGCTGTATGACTACAAGCCTCGGTCAACTGACTCGATGATTGCTTGGTTCAAGGCTAAGGCGGATGGTCAGTTCCCGGTAATTGGAATAGAAGGAAATCGTGGCGAGCTGCTGGGATTCGCAACCTACGGCATTTTCCGGGCATGGGCTGCCTACAAATATTCAATCGAGCACTCAGTCTATGTCCACAAGGATCATCGATCGAAAGGAATTGGTCGAATCTTGATGACACAGCTCATTGACGAAGCCCAACTCCAACAATATCATGTGATGATTGGTGGAATAGATGTCGCAAATGAGAGTAGTATTGAACTCCACAAGAGACTTGGATTTACTCATGCCGGAACAATTGCTAAGGCAGGCTACAAGTTTGGTCGTTGGCTGGATCTGGCTTTCTATCAGCTCATACTGCAAACACCAACCAATCCAAGTGATGCCTAACTAGTCAATGGAGCGGACGCTTCTGCGCACCTAATTTTGGGACGTTATTCACCTTAACAAACGTCGATAATTCAACACCTTCATGTTGCAGCAGCCACTGCTTGCGATCGAGACCACCAGCGTAACCAATGAGTTTAGCCTTGGCTCCAATGGCGCGATGACAAGGTACGACGATCGCCACTGGATTGAGTGAATTTGCCATCCCTACCGCTCTAGCCGCCGTTGGTTTGCCGATTTTGGTTGCTAACTCACCATAAAAGATCGTTGTACCGATCGGAATCGTTTGGAGCATCTGCCATACCTGCTGTTGAAATTCAGTCCCGCCACCATTAACGGGAATATTATCCAAGCTCGTAAAATCTCCACTCAGATAGGCGCGGATCTTGGTGCTTAAGCCCAGAGGATCGATCGTTTCCACCAACTTGAAGGATGGATATCGTCTGGATAATAGCCTCAGCATCCGCGCTTCACAGTCAGCAAAATCTAACGCACAGAGACTACTACCATCAGAAATTAGCTGCATCGTGCCCATTGGCGATGGAATTCGATCGATTAAAAGTTTCATGAGTAGCTCTCAACAATATTAATGGTTAGTGCGGTACTTTTGAAAATATTTCACCACCGATGGTTTAGCTTCACACATCGCTGCAAACTCCAACACAATCTTTGCCATAGCTTCAGGGCATTTTAATAGCAGCGTGTGTCCAATATTAGGCAACAACTCGATCTTTGCCCTGTCATCCAGCCGACCATAAATACATGGCGGCATAAGCTCGCCACGGTCGCCAATTCTCCGCCCGTTTTGCTAGGGTAGATTTAGTAATCGCCGGATCGTGTCGTTCGATCGATCTCAACAACGCTAAATCCCCAGTCGGGAAAGCATCGG
>JBJOOY010000188.1:0-2575 GCA_046051065.1 Cyanobacteriota bacterium | reverse complement strand
CTCATTATGGTCATCATCGCAGTAACACCACCAAAGGATTCGTCGGCGATTTCCTCGATTTTAGTTTAGTCTCATTATTGGTGTTGCCAGCTTTTTTGATCTCTCTATCCGTTGGATTAATTATGATATCTGGGACTGTAGCATTTGCTGCTTTCGCTTCTTATGCCCACCAAATTCAACATCATAACCCCGACAAATGTTTCTGGATGAAGATGCCCATTCACTATATTCACCATAAAAACAACCAGTGGGATAGTAATTTTGGACTGGCGATCGACTGGTGGGATATAGTTTTTGGAACTTATAAGTCTGTTGAATGGCTGAGTAAAGAACAATCAAGCATGAATAAATAAATAATCCAACTTGTGTCTTTAGGCTAATGCGTTACGATAATCAATTAAAGCACTGGGTTGAATTGCTCCCTTTTCAGTAATGATGGCGTTAATTAAATTAGCTGGAGTAACGTCGAAAGCAGGATTATAAAATTCTACTCCTGCGACACAGATGGCAGTCTCTCCAATCTGAGCTATTTCGTCTGCATCTCTTTCTTCAATTGGTATTTGGCTGCCGTTAGCTAAATCAAAATCAATGGTGGAGAAGGGTGCAGCAACATAGAAAGGAACATTATGAGCTTTGGCGGCGATCGCTAGAGCATAAGTACCAATTTTGTTGGCAGCATCCCCATTCGCGGCAATACGATCCGCCCCCACAATCACCAGATCGATCATGTTTCGCTGCATACAGTGAGCCGCCATGCTGTCAGTAATTACGGTAACGGGAATTCCTTCTTGAACGCATTCCCAGGCGGTTAATTTTGCCCCCTGGAGACGAGGACGAGTCTCATCGGCATATACCCTCTCCAAACGCTCTTCCCGCCACGCAGAGCGAATTACCCCCAAAGCCGTGCCATATCCTGCGGTGGCTAACGAACCTGCATTACAGTGGGTCAGAATGCGCAATTTGCTTGGGCTAGAGGGCAAGATACTTAAAC
Source organism: Cyanobacteriota bacterium (assembly GCA_046051065.1). Lineage (GTDB taxonomy): Bacteria > Cyanobacteriota > Cyanobacteriia > Cyanobacteriales > Chamaesiphonaceae > Chamaesiphon. The sequence continues at coordinate 1,584 of JBJOOY010000188.1, read as the reverse complement.
CGCGATCGCCAATCGCCTGACAGGTTGCTAAGTCTTCTATCTGGATCTGTTGCGCAGTTTGCAGTAGGGTACGTTTTATTTCGGCAACTGTGCCAATTTCTTCATGAGCAGTTTTCAGCATTCGTGAGATCGCCCAGAATAAATTTACTGCTGTAGGACGAGTTTGCTTTAAGAGATCGCCAACCTGTTGGAGATGTGCGAGAAACTCTTGAAGATCCTCTGTTTCAATCTCCGTTGCGCCTAAATACATACCGTAGGCTGCTGCCACCCCAATAGCAGGCGCACCACGTACAATCATTGTTTTAATTGCTTGTGCCATGTCAGAACTGCGACTAATCGCCACATGACTATATTCTTCTGGCAAACGAGTTTGATCGATTAACAATACATGATCATCCTGCCAAACAACAGGATAAATTTGGTTAGAGTTTGAGTTCATAGAGAAGTTTTGCACACAGTCTAATTCATTTTTATATATTTTATTGCTTCAAGCATTACTGCAAAACTAACCAGTTATTAATGCCGATTGTTTTAAAGTGACCAAGCCAACAATAATCTTGATTATTTGTACCTTACTTTTTTCATGATCGATTGAATATATTTTGTTTTACCCTGAGTATAAGCTTCGCGATTATTCGCAAAACGATTAGCAAGCTGACGTTTTAACTGTGCATAGTTTTTCGCCTCATCGGGATGTTGGCGCAGATAGTCTCGAAATAGCAAACGTTCCCACAAGATACTATCTGGTTCAACCATATGAATATGATGAGTGCGGGGACTATTAGGTGGCAAACCTTTAACAAAAAACATTCGCTGCGGATCAGGATTATCGCGCCAATAAGCATATCCTAAAGATTCCAAAGGAGAAATAACTAATTGTTTGGCTGTGAAGAGCGATCGCACTCCAATTAATAAATCAATAATCGGTTTGGCTGCTAACCCTGGTACTGCCGTACTGCCAAAATGCTCAATCCGAGTGATGAAGGTCGTGTCTAAAACCTTACCGATGCGTGTGACTTCCTCTTGGAAAAGCAGTTGCCAAACAAGATTGTACTCAACAATAATTATCTCATCCATTGATCAATTAACTTTTTAAGGATTTATTAAGCATAAAGTAACCGTCCTTTGGGAGTAGGAATAAAACGTCCCAATTCTTGAGCGATTTCAATCCATTCTTGAATAACAATTTCGGCATTAGTTACAGCTTCAACATAAGTTTGACCAACATGCGTGCAAGCCCTTTGTGCCATACATCCAGGTAACTCTGGAACTTCTACAATAAAAGCGTCGTCAGATTCACTCCAATAAATAATTAATTCATATTTAATCGACATCACTATCTCCTAAACGATATTTTACAATTAGATTTCTAATTTGCTTGACTTGATAAGCTTTTGCCTTGCTGCCTAATGGTTGTATATTGATTATTTCTAATATATCTTCTCTAGTAAATATGTGATGATCTCCTTTAATCCTCTCCTTAAAATTAAGACGAGATAATAGTTTTTTTAGTTCTGAAAAGCTAATGTTTTCGTCAGACGCTCCATTTAATATTTTAACCAACAATTTCTGATATTTTCCCAT
>JBJOOY010000187.1:0-4343 GCA_046051065.1 Cyanobacteriota bacterium | reverse complement strand
TCCCGATTAAACTACTAACTGGATTTAAAGCTAGAAAACCTATTAATATTGCAAATTTACCACCATGTAAAATATACAAAATTGTCAAACTGAGGAATAAATAAGTAGTAGTGCCGATCGTGCAATACCAAGCTAATAACAGTCCCAAGTTCACACCATTCACTATGGCAAGAATTAAGTGCATCGGGACGATCGACAAAACTGCCAAATAGACTAAACTAGGTACGCCAAGGATTTTACCTAGAAAAATGCTTCTTCCTGAATGAGGACTTAACTTAATTGCGTTGAGTGTGCCGCGTTTTTCTTCTTGGTTGAGATCCGATATTAACGTATAAATTCCGCCGATAATTAAACAGATTGGGATCAGCCAATTTAGACATTGAAACGTATCAGAGGAGACTCGGCTTTGTAAAGATCGATCGCTGAATAAAAATAAACCGATCGCAGTTTGACCTAGAACAGATACGATTAATGTAGCCGTCAAACTACTACTATGCAATCTACCCTTTAATTCTCTCAATAACTGTGGATTTAGATCGCCAATTCGATCGAGGATTTTATCTGGACTCATACATTACCTCTATGTGTTCTCGGTGGTTGAGTTAAATGATTAAGAAGCTTGTTGATGCCCGAGTTTTAAGAAAATAGTCTCCAGATCTTCCTGGCTACATTGAAAATTGGTAATTGGTAACTGAGCATGAATGAGCGATCTTAATAACTCCGCTGCATCTTCCTCTGTACCAGTAAATCCCACCCTGATTTGATTTGTTGCTACTAATAGTTCGATATCAGTAACTAGAGAATTAGCTTTTAGTTCGCGTTTGAGCACTTCTAAATCTCCCAATGTGCCGATCGTAATTTGTTGACGACTCAGACGTTGATAGAGATCTTGCAAGCGACAACTTTCAACTAAATATCCCAATTCCATAATTCCTACTGACGTACATAGTTCGGCTAAGTCACTCAAGACATGGGATGAAATTAGCACAGTCATGCCAGCTTCTTGGAGTGTCTTAATAATCTGGCGAAACTGCATCCGCGCGATCGGATCTAATCCTGACACTGGTTCATCCAATAGTAATAGAATCGGCTCGTGAATAATCGTCCGTGCCAAACTCAATCGCTGTTTCATCCCCCGCGAGAGCGTAGCAATTTTACTATTACGCTTGGTAGTTAGTTGCACTAAATCCAATACATCATATAACCGACGCTGACGACGATCGGCCGTGAGTTTATACAGCCTAGCAAAATAATCTAAATAATCCCAAACTGTCAGGTCATCATAGAGCGGAAAATCATCGGGGAGATAGCCTAGCAACCGCTTGAGATTTGCATTACTGCGATCGCGCATCAACCGCTCGCCATTGATATAGATTTCGCCCACAGTCGGCTCTTCAGCGGCTGCTAACATCCGCATCAGGGTCGTTTTTCCCGCACCGTTAGGGCCGATCAAACCATATACTTCACCTGCTTGAACCTCTAATTCTACGCCATGTACGGCAATATGTCGATCGAATTGCTTGGTTAAGTCTTCTGTCCGAATTGCCAGTTCCGTCGCCATAAAGTTCAGACTAGTGAGGTATTAATAATTAGTGTACCCATTTGAAACTGTGAGTTTAAGTTACGGATAAAAATTTAACCTGCTCTATAAATACAGTGCCAAAATCGATCGTTCCGGAAATTTAGAACAATAAATTACTGGATTGTAGCGGTTCTCGATCTAATGAGGTATGTTCACTAGCCACTAGCCACTTTCACTTAGGATCGCTATATTAGGTTAAATAACTTTCCGATCGAGCCGAAAATGTATGTAAGTGAATCTCCTAGCTCCACACAGAACCGGAATTATCTGATTATTGGGGTGGTTGGCTTAGTACTAGTAGTGGGTAAGATTTTCGTCGCCAGGGCTGTGTCTTAGGCAAGAGATATTAATTTACGTCCGCACTTTGCCAACATAACAGTCCTTCAGCCATAATCTAATTGCTTCACCAACAACTGTTTTGCTACTTTCGATCGGTGGTGTCATCGGAGCGTTAGTCGTGCGAGCGGTGCTAGTTCGCGAGTAAATACTCACCAATCGCCAACCCATCTGCGTCTGAGCCATAAATAGCCAGTGGAACTCTTGTAGCTCTGATGCTTGTATACCTGTATATTGACGTTCGAGCGTAGTAATAAATATTTGGATTGGTGGAGTTTGCGGAAACTGCGGTTGATATTCGCGACTAGAAATCTCAATCGGTTTAAAATCTGACGCTCCTGCTGCAACGATCGAGTCATACACTCGATCGGTAAGTTTGCGTCGTCTTTGGATCAGGCGATTGGCATAACTCGGCAAATCTCGTGCTAATAAAGCTGTCAGACGATCTAACTTAGCTGGACAAGTATTTGGTACCGATGCTAAAATCGGCACAACTCTAGCGCACTGATATTCAATACTCTGAATGCAGACAGGAAGATAATTCACCTTCAAATAAAATAGTTTAAGTTCAGAATTATCACCTTAAATCTCTAGCCGACTGTCGATCGAGCATAAACTGTGACAAGATTGCTAATGATGCTTGGATTTTAACATTATTGCTTTCTTCCAGTAAGATCGCCTCAGCTCGATCGTCATTCCGGTGCAGATCGATTGTAACATCTGCTCGATCGACGTGAAGACCAGACATCGTGGTTAAAATTTCAATCAGGGATTGTGGTGCATGAGTCGATCGATCTGAAGCATGAAGTAAGGCAAAAGGTTTCTCAATAAAAGCGTCAGTACCCACTAGCCAATCGAGGGCATTCTTGAGCGTTCCGGGTACACCATGCGCGTATTCAGGCGTGGAGACGAGGAATCCATCAGCAACACGCATTCGTTGGGTTAAATCCTGAACAAATATGTCTGCAGATGGTTCTTCATCTGGGTTAAAATGTGGCAGCCGATGGAGATCTGAATATATATCGATCGAAAATTCGGCTCCGGCAATATCAGCTATGCGTTGGACTAAGCGAGTGTTAGATGATTTCGCGCGCAGACTACCAGAAATTGTGAGGATGTTGATCATCGGTTACAGCTCCCATGATTTAGAATTTAGATGATTCGATCGAGTTAACTACTAACTATTACCGTGCGATGGGTTTCTGCTGAAATCCTAGCAGCATCAGCCACGCGCAGAGTTGCTAAACTAGCAGTAGGGGTAACATAGTTAGGTTTGCCATGTAACAGACGATCGAGCACAAACTCTAGATCCTTGACAAATAGACCTTTACGGGAACCAAGATCGATCGGGGTAGAAACATCTGCTTGAATAAATACTCCCGTATCGCCATCAAATACTAACGCGCCATGTTCTCCATGTACTTCAAACTTGCGCGCACCTTGCCACAAGCCCGCACCTTTACCATAAACAACTTCACCGATCGCCTTACTATTCCTAAAGCGAAGTTGTGCCGTACACAGACAAGTCTGATAATAATCGCCCACACCACCCCAATACTGATTCTCGCAACTGATGCTGTCGATCGATCCAAATAGGTCAGTAAACCGATGGAGGCGAGACAGTGCCCCACTCAACGGAAATCCGAACTCAGTCCGATGAAAAGTCCATTTTTGAGGTGCAGGACGTTGAGGGACGATCGTGCTATACCGGGCATAATACACCTCGCCTAAACGACCCAACCATTCGCGCATAGTCTGATGCAATCCGCCCAGCAGTTCGATATGCTCGACATGCAGTAAGACTTTTTTCGCCGCAGCTAAGGCAACAATCTCGGCAGCTTCTTGAGGATCTAGCGAAATAGGATACTCAACAATTGTATGCTTGCCAGCCGCGATCGCCCCGCGCACGATTTCCCCTCGACCGCCATTAATCGTCGAAACAATCACCAGATCGATGCCTGGCATCGCCACCAATGTCTGCCAATCAGCTACTGCACGAGTATTAAACCCAGCCGCAAATTTTGCCGTTCGGATGGGATTTCGCCCTGCTACAGCGACTAATTGAGTCCGTGACTCTAGCTCGATACTTTGTGCGCGCACCTTGGCGACAAATCCTGTGCCTACTAGCCCAACACCGATCGGGAGATTAATTTCTCCATAAATAGCTACTTCAAGCATAAGATTTTCTAATCGGATTAAGTAATAGGGTTAATAACTAAAATTAATGTTAGCGATCGCCACCAGACAGACGACAAGGCGTTGACTGTTGCTCTCGTTCGCTATTCTATACCTCTAAGCGGTTGTTGTTTGCTTAAATCATTGCTGACATTGTCCTGTCGTTACCAGTCACTGGCGATGATAAAACCTGAGATATAAGTAATTAGGATGAATCGCCGCAATTCGATTACGAATACCGTTCGACTTT
>JBJOOY010000186.1:0-4163 GCA_046051065.1 Cyanobacteriota bacterium | reverse complement strand
CTTAGTAATTTTAACTCTGAGGAGGTATTTGGCAGTATTTGGATTGACAAGGTCATGGTGTAAATTAATACATGTCTGACTATTGTCAAGTCTTCAAATTGTTTATTTAAGTGATAAATCGATGTTTGGAGAGTATATATTAATACTTACTAATTATTTACTCGATGTGAGTGATATTAAGAAGTATTTTAGCCGATCAATTCGATCAAATTCTGAAGATTTACGATCGAGAGATTGATTATGTCATGTCATGTAATATATTATTGTCAATAACTTTTATTCGGAGAGCTAAATAGTGCTAACAATCGAACATAGTGAAAAACACTTTATGGCTTCTGAAACCGTCCGTGACATTGTGATTGGCATGTCAGATGGATTAACTGTTCCCTTTGCATTGGCAGCGGGTTTATCTGGTTCGATTAGTTCTACTCAGATTATTGTCACTGCGGGATTTGCAGAAGTCGCTGCTGGCGCGATCGCGATGGGATTGGGTGGCTATCTTGCGGCGCGGACTGATTGTGAACATTATGTCAACGAACGCAAACGGGAACTTAGAGAAGTGCGAGAAATTCCACATCAGGAAGAAGCGGAAGTTGCTGAGATTTTCCAAGAATATGGATTAACAGACAACGAGATTTTAGCTATTATCGATCGACTGCGTGAAGATCCACATAAATGGGTAGATTTTATGATGCGATTTGAGTTGGGATTAGAAGCTCCAGATCCAGGTAGGGCAGTATTTAGTGCCCTAACGATTTCTTTATCCTATATTAGTGGGGGATTAGTGCCACTTATTCCATATATCTTTATTAGTGACGCAGTAATCGCCCTCCAAGTATCCGCTTTTGTCACTTCGATCGCTTTATTTGGATTTGGATATATTAAGGGTAGTTTTACTGGATCTAAACCGATGAAATCGGCATTCCAAACTTTACTGATTGGTGGAGTAGCTGCTACGGCTGCTTTTACGATCGCCCGAATGTTTCACTAATCCGGCGAATCTTGACTTTAAATTATCCCAAAACTTCGCCCACATTTAGTCTAGTGCCATTAACTAAATCTGTACCGGATTGAGGACGTTTGCTGGGGAGTTGGACTTCATGCAGTAACAGGCAACCAGAGCCAGTTTGGACGATCGGTCCCCAGCCTTTAACAATTTTGACAACAGTTCCAGGGGCGGTATCGCTCAGTTCGACACTAGTTATTTCTGACTGAATCTGCTGAATTTCTGGTAGTAGCTCGGCTGGATTGGCTGTTAATGGAATGGTAGCGATAATTTTTAACGGTTGAGCGCGGAATGTGGTGACACAATTGGGATAAAAACCCCGCATGCGATCGTGAAGCACCATACTCGATCGAGTCCAGTCGATCTGATACTCTGACTTCTGAATCGGTGGCGCATAGGTAGCCGCTGCATGCTCCTGGAGAGTAGGTATAATTTGATTTAGCTTAAATAAAGTATCAACCAGCAAATCTGCCCCACTCGCAGCTAATTTTACCGCCAATGAATGAGCGGTATCCCAGAGACTAACTGGGGTTTCATGTTTGAGTAACATTGCCCCTGTATCCATTCCTGCATCCATCAACATTGTAGTAATACCTGTAGTAGTAACACCATCTGTCAAACAACGTTGAATCGGCGCGGCTCCGCGATATTGGGGCAACAACGAACCGTGGACATTGATACAACCCAACTTGGGCAAATCGAGAATTTCCTGCGATAAAATTTGCCCGTAGGCAATGACGACAAATACATCTGCGGCTAGGCGACGTAATGCCTCGATCGAGTCAGGATCTTTTTTGATGCGTGCGGGTTGTAAAATTGGAATCTGATGAGCTAAAGCAATACTCGCGATCGGTGATGGAGTTACTTTATTGCCTCTCCCTCTGATTTTATCCGGCTGTGTCACCACCCCCACCACTTCAAATTCCGGCTGGAGTAATAGTTTCTCCAGCGTAGGAATAGCAAATTGAGGAGTACCAAAAAAGACAATTCGCATTGATGCTAGGGTTTAGGGTTTAGCGAAAAATCATAAATAGAATGACTTAGACAGTGGCTAGCCACTAGCCACTAGCCACTGTCACTTAACCGCCACCTGTTGAGTCAAACTGTTGGATAGCATCGGTGTTTTACTCGCAGAGTCATTGGCGAGTGTAAACAAGGGATTGGAAAGGATACCTGCAAGTGAAGTAGCGATTAGTGTAACAACCATCGCAACTTGGAGCGATCGCATCCCAGGAATATTCCAATTAATGACAGGATAATTTTTGACCACATCAGACATTTCCTGAGGTTCTTTGACTACCATCATCTTGATCACGCGGATGTAGTAATAAATCGATACCACACTGGCTACTAATGCCAATAGTACTAAACCATAAGCACCAGCTTTCCAACCTGCCCAGAAAATATATATTTTGCCAAAAAATCCTGCTAGCGGGGGAATTCCACCGAGGGATAGGAGACAGATACTTAGAGCGAGAGTGAGAAAGGGATCTTTTTGATATAGACCAGCATAATCGCTAATGCGATCGCTACCCGTGCGTAACGAAAACAGAATCACACAAGCAAATCCACCCAAGTTCATAAATAGGTAGACAAGTAAGTAAAATACCATACTGGCATAACCAGTTTCGCTACCGATAATCATCCCAATCATCACAAATCCCGCTTGCGCGATCGAGGAATATGCTAGCATCCGCTTCATACTCGTCTGGGCTAGGGCGACGATATTCCCTAACACCATACTCAGAATTGCCAACGCAGTAAAGATAAAGTGCCACTCCCCACTGACGAGCGGAAAAGCAGTAACTAACAATCGAATTGCCAACGCAAATCCGGCTGCTTTAGAACCGACAGATAGGAACGCAACTACCGGAGTTGGCGAACCTTCATAAACATCTGGAGTCCACTGGTGAAAAGGTACTGCCGAAATCTTAAAAGCAATCCCGGCGATGACAAAGACGAGAGAGACGATTAAGCCTAATGATAAATTACCATTAGACTTGGCCATTCCCGCCGCGATCGCATCTAAGGTAGTTTCACCGCCAGATAATCCGTATAGGAGCGAAACTCCATATAAAAATACTGCCGAACTAGAAGCTCCAATCAACAAGTATTTTAACGCCGCCTCATTAGAACGGGGATCGCGCTTCATGTAACCTGTCATCAAATAGGATGAGATACTCAGGGTTTCCAACGACACAAAAATTGTGACTAATTCAGTCGCACCCGAGAGTAACATCCCTCCCAACGTTGCCGTTAGTAGAATCGTCACAAACTCAGCCAACGCCGTTCCCGTTTGTTCGATATAACTCACCGACATCAGAATCGTCACAGCAGCAGCCATTGCGACAATCCCCCGAAAAACGACACTGAGCGGATCGCTATTAAACGCGCCGATGAACGAAATTGGCTGGGGATTTTCCCATTGTAATGTCAGTGAAGCGATCGATAGGAATAATCCACCAACTGCCAGATAGGATAGGTTGCGAGCCGCAGTTCGCCCAAAAATCAAGTCTCCAACTAGAACTACTAATAGTGTGACAATGACGATTCCTTCTGGGAGAATCGCCCCAGCATTGAGCTGGGCAACTAAATTATTAAAATCCATAATTATGTCAATTTAAGAACCGATCGCCAGCAACCAATTATTGAACGGCTTACCGTCTCGAAAGCATTCGCTGCTAAATGCTGACTTTGCTTACTGTTTAGGATCCTTTCGATTTTACCGCAACGCCTCAACACATAATCGATCGAGTATTAATTAAACTCACTCTAGCCACTAGCCACTAGCCACTACTCAGGCTCGGGTAACGAACAACAATTAATATCATTCAGGCATACCTTACCCCATTGAAGTGCCCACCGCACCAATTCCACCCGATTATCGACACCAGCACCAGCTTTTTTGAGAATATTGCTAATATGGTTATCCACCGTGCGTTTGCTAATTTCCAGTCGCTGGGCAATTTCTTCATTAGTTAAGCCAGCAGTAACCAATTCGATAATTTCCACTTCACGATCGGATAATGTAGCAGGTGATTGAAGCTTGTTATCATCGGTCATCATCGCTGCCTTACTCTCTAGAATCATATCCTTACTACGATCGATTCTAATCCTTTCACCGCTCAGTCTGCCATGAATTTAGGGAATAGAGCTG
>JBJOOY010000185.1:0-3260 GCA_046051065.1 Cyanobacteriota bacterium | reverse complement strand
ACCATTGCACTCCCGACGATTACCCCATCTGCGCCCCATTGTTGCACCTGTTTGGCATGTTCTGGCGCAGAAATTCCAAAGCCGATCGCGATCGGTTTAGCTGTTACACTTCTGAGGTTAGTGAGAATATCGCCTACTCTGCTTTCTAATCCTGATCGAACCCCAGTTACACCCGTAACGCTGACAAGATAGATAAAACCTTGAGACTTAGCGGCGATCGCGATAATCCGTTCCTGAGAGCTAGTTGGTGCAACCAATAAGATGACTTCAATCCCAATCTCCGCAGCAGGTACGAGTAATTCTTCCGCTTCTTCTAATGGTAGATCTGGGACTACCAAGCCCTTCACTCCAGCCGCTGCAATCTGGATTAGGAACGGGCGAATTCCTTGATTGAGGATGGGATTGTAGTAAGTAAACAAAATAATCGGTGCTTTAATTTGGGGACTCACCTCCGCCACCATCTGGATTACGTCATCCAATTTTACACCCTGAGCTAATGCTCGCGTCGCGGCGGCTTGAATGACTGGGCCATCTGCGAGGGGATCTGAATAGGGAACGCCTAATTCAATCAGATCTGCGCCTGCTGCATCCAGGGTTTTGAGTGCTGCTGCTGTAGTTGCTAAGTCAGGATCGCCAGCAGTAATGAAGGGGATGAGCGCACACTTTTGGCGATCGCGTAATGACTGAAAACAACTAGAAACGGAAAGCATGTGGTAAATTATGAATTATGAGTTATGAATTTGCAGAAAATTTTTGGGTGTTGCTAGATTGAGGTATAAAACCTTGGGTAGCGTTCGCATAATTCATAATTGATGAATTATACCCATCATCAGCACTGCCAATTTCTGTTGTCGATCGAGATTATATTTTTATTCTCGTAGTTTTTGCTGTTTTTCTAGCTCGATTTCGGCTTGTAATTTATCTAATTGTTCGGGTGTGAGTTCTTCGAGCCGTTTTTGTAAGACGGCTTCTTCATAGTCTTTAATCTGCTGGGTATAGGTCATTTTTTTCGTTGCTACTCGAAAGATATAGCTAAATAACCACGCTAAAATTATGCTGACAAGGAGTAGTTGACTCCAAATCCCAGCATCGATATTATCGAATCCAACTGACTTTAAACCCAAATATCCAGCACCACCGATCGCAAAAACGATGATACTAATAATTAATACATCAATTCTCCGCATGAGCTAAATTTAAGCCTCGATTTCGCGGCGTTTGGGACGAAAATTGAGAAATGGCGACAACAAGATCATGCCAGGGAAGAGGAAAAAGACAAAGAAGTAGGCAAACAGCCGCTCGATCGAACTAGCAACGTACCATCGTTTCTGGAGATATAAATACAGAGCACCAGGCAATACCAATAGGTAAGCTCCACTCAAAGCCAGATATAATAGTGCGACGATCATAGGTTCGATATCTGTGTACTGGATTCAATCTTTATTCTATCAGAATCATCCGTGAATAAATCGATCGACCAAACACGAGCAATCTTAATTGGTGGCTCTTCTCATACGGGTAAATCCACCCTCGGACGAGCTTTGTCGGCAAAACTCGGTTGGAGTTATCGTTCGACAGATAAACTCGCTCGACATCCCGGACGACCTTGGGTGGGCATAAACAATCGGGCTATCCCAGCACACGTAGTAGAACATTATCGGGATCTGTCTGCCGAGGCTCTGTTGTTAGATGTATTATCGCATTATGCGAATAATGTGTTGCCACAGGTTGAGGCGATCGTGCGAGATCGGGTCACAGATCGATCGACGGAATGTATTGTCCTTGAGGGGTCTGCATTATGGCCGGGATTTGTGGCAAATTTAGTTAACGATAGTTGTGTAAAAGCGATTTGGTTGACAGCTAGCGAGCGACTCTTCCGCAACCGTATATTTAGTGAAAGTAATTTCGATCGTGTCAGTAAAGAAGAGCAACACTTAATTCACAAGTTTATCGATCGTACCCTACATTACGATCGACAGATGAGAGCGGAGATCGATCGTCTGGGATTGATGTGTATTGATGTAGAATCTTATAGTGTGGAGTTGCACAGGAGGTAATCGATGTCAGATACCACAATTCGAAAGTGCCCCGACTGCAAAGGGGCGATGAAGGAAATTAAGATCATCGACAAAACTTACCCCATTTTACATGCGAGCTTAGAATATGCCGTCCCTGGCAGTAAGAAGTCCTTTTGGACTGGCATGTGGCCCATAGAAGGAAAGGTCGATGCGCTCATGTGTGAGACCTGCGGTCGCATCCTGTTGTACGGCCGACCCACAGGAAAGTGAGTGAGAGCGAGTATTAGATTGGGTTGAGGAACGAAACCCAACAATCCCAGTGTTTGAGAATCGATCGATATGCACTGTTTTCAAGGGAGAGTCGATCGGATATCCACTCCCGAATCTCAACCTTGGGGAATTCGGATTGGGCATAGTGCCGTTTATCATTTTGGAGCACGGAGCCTGAAAAAGAGTCAATGATATATGGAGTCGTAAATTTGCGTCGTGAGGCAACACTTCCTCTGGTGGTTGGTAACTCTTCTGGACAACGGCAAGTCATCGATACCGTTTATGATGTATTGAAGAACTAGTGAGTCAAATCATGGACTACCAGAGCATTATTACAATTGAGCCAGGTAAACGTAGTGGTAAACCCTGCATTCGTGGACTGCGAATCACTGTATACGATATTTTAGAATATCTGGCAGGCGGTATGACAGAAGCAGAAATCTTAGAGGATTTCTCGGAGCTTACTTCCGAAGATATTAAGGCTTGCCTTGCTTTTGCGGCCGATCGTGAGAAGAAGTTATTTGTGGCATCGCTGTGAAACTGCTTTTGGATGAAAATCTCTCAGATCGAATTGTTTACACAATCATCGATTTGTATCCTGATTCTGAACATGTCAAAACCTTGGCACTTACAAATACTGATGATGGAGTTATTTGGGAATATGCAAAAGCTAATAATTTTGTGATTGTTTCCAAAGATTCTGATTTTCATCAGCGCAGTCTACTTTATGGTCATCCACCCAAGTTCATCTATCTTCGTATCGGCAACAGTCCAACGTTCAAGATTGTTCAGCTTTTGAGAGATAACTTTGACACAATCATTCAATTTGAAAGTAGTGAAACGGAAAGTCTTTTGGTGTTGGCATAATGCATCGATCGATATGTACTGTTTTCAAGGGAGTGTCAGTAAAGAAGAGCAACACTTAATTGCAAAGTTTCTCGATCGAACCATACATTTCGATCGACAGATGAG
>JBJOOY010000184.1:0-4465 GCA_046051065.1 Cyanobacteriota bacterium | reverse complement strand
TGATTTAAGAGTGTTGCCGTATCCCACCGATCGACTAAACTGGGCATTAAGTTACCGTGCTGATCGATCGGCATATTTTCTAGCAGCGGGATTTCAATCTCTATCCCCGATTTAACGATCGTACAAAAACCGTAAATCTGGGGTATGTGCAAATTGTACTGGTAAAGATGAGCGTAGGCGAGAGCTTGATTAGGTAAGGGAAATAGTAAATCAGGAGGTTCGTGCGGCTTTGTATCCAACCACAATTGGGGGGAAATAATCTGGTATCTATTGCCAACCAACTCATCAGCACAGATCCAAGTTGCTTGACGATTTGCAGCCCAGAGATAGCGAGAGATCGATGGTTGATCTGTATTCATAGTTCTAAAAATCGAAATTGCAAAAATTTAAAATAAAGATGTATTTATAGCTATGGCAAAATTAGGCAATAATTAATTGTAGGGAATAATTAATTTAACGCTTTACCTTAAATAGATGGCACAGTAAAATGAAACCGACTACCGAGATTTTCACCTGTAGATTCTGCCCAAATTTCCCCACCCCAACTAGCCACAATTTGCCGACAGATTGCTAGTCCTAAGCCAGTACCGCCAGCAGTCCGACGCAGCGAGCCTTCGGCTTGATAAAAGCGTTCAAAGATAATCTGTAATAATTCAGGTGCGATCCCGCGTCCGGTATCGGCGACAATTACTTCGATCGTCGATTCACCCGGACAGGCTTCAATATTAATCCGATCTTTGCTACTGGTAAATTTACAGGCATTATCGAGTAGTTTCGTGAGTACTTCGACTAACCATTCCCCATCAGCTCGCACAAAGGGGAGATTGGCAGGTAGCTTAACTGTAATTTTGGGTAAATCTCGATCGTAGCGACGGGCATTTAGACCACTCAGGGCTAAGTCGATGCACTCTTCTAACGATAAAGGTTCGGGATGCCATTGAACTCTCCCGCTTTCGAGTTGAGAGAGGGTAAGAAAGTCTTGGACGAGTTTCCGCATCCGCTCAGCATCGTCAAGTGCCGTATTCAACATGACTTGGCGTAATTCTAGGGACATGTCTGGCTCGCTGGCAATACTCTCCAAACAAACTTGAATCGTAGACAGTGGTGTCCTCAATTCGTGTCCGGTGATGGCTACTAAATTAGCGCGGGTGCGATCGAGTGCTTCGAGTTGTTGATTGAGATATTCGAGATTAGTGTAAGATTCGGCCTGAATTAATGTACTGCCAATTTGGGTGGCAATTTCTTCAACCAGCATAATCGTATCATGCGACCACGGCAACAGCGACGATCGATCTTGATGTAATTCAATTATCCCTAAAATTCGGTTTTGATGTAGGACGGGTACGATCAGCCAGTCGGTAATTTTTAACTTTGAGATCGTCCGCTGCCAAGTTTTGGAGATTTGGACATCAGCCAGCGCGGTAGCTTCGTGACTTGCGACTACAGCTTTAAATAGGGGATTATCAGCCAGATTCCAGGCTTGGCCGAGGACGGAGATAATGTTGTTACTAGCTAAGTATTCATGGGCGATGGTGGCTGTGCGCTCGTCTTGATGGTACTGATAGATTAGACAACGACTGACTCCGGTAGCTTTACCTAGTTCTTGGACGGCGATTTGCAGGATATCAGCCGAATTGAGCGAGCTGCGAATTGCACTAGCGATCGAATTGACCAATCGTTCGCGTTTTTCCTTGTCCTCGATCGAGCGATAAGCCTTGAGCAGCTTATATTGTCGGGCTTGTAAATATGTCACCAGTCGCTGTACAAAGGCATCTGCACTAGCGGAATGATCTCCGGGGATCGACGGCGGAACTATCAGGTATTCTTGCTTAGCCTGGGCGATTTTAGCTGCCAGTTTGGGCCGATAACCTTGGATTCGAGCGAGTAAGATCTCGGCTGCGGCGATGGTAACTTGTCGATCGAATGTCCAGATCCCTTCAAATCGCCGCGACGGATCGATTTCCGGTAAAACAGAGGGTTCTGACTGGAGTCCGCTCTTTTCGCGGCAAATCAAACATGCGGCTGACTGGGTACCGATTGAGATTAAATGCCACTCATGCGCTAGGGCATCAGTGTGCTCGAATGGCACCAGCTCGTATTCTGGACGGCGATCGCTAAATTCGGTATCTGGTGCGGCTAAAACATATACCTGGTCGCTAATTTCTCCTAGGCGCCGATAGCGATGCGCTTCTTGACGATAGAATTTTTCCTGCTGAAAACTGGCAATTAGCAACGGGCGATCTGTCCCTGCTAATACTCGATCTTCCATCGCATGAGATAGCGCAGTGAGAGAGGATTTAAAGTACAAGTGCGATTTTAGCTGGGGCATTTGCCGCAGTAATTCGCTTAATACCGATTGTTGATTGCTCACTATTTATTTTTCTCCCCTCGGGCTGCGGCAGAGTGGGGCGGAGATCGCCACTGTCAAGTATGGTGGTTGATGCTGCGACAATGGGATCTTGGGTTTATCGTTTTCTATGTTACAGAAGAACTGGAGTAAATAGCGACTAGAATGTGTTTTTCAGGCAATAGCTTTACTATTATTTACTATTGTTAACGCTTGATTGTTTTTTACTGCACTACATCTGTTGACTGCCGTAATTGGCAGAAAAGTTAAAAACTATCGGTCTTGGCTCGATATTTTCAGCCCCATCTAAAAATTAGTAGTTAGTTCATTTGGCTTACGAATCGGGAATTATATAAATATGGAAAATAACTTCGATTAGCCTGGAACTACCAAGTCAGTTTAGCAGTCGAACCTATCTTAGGGGAAGATCTGGGTTGATGACCGAGATCTCTATATCCGATCGTCATTGCCAAAGGCTAATTGAAACATAATTCAGACTTAATTCCCCTCAGTGGCGATCGCCACTGATATTACAACTCAAAGCTAGAAACCCGCGCCAAAACTATGGTATCTTACCACATAGTCCCAAAATATTAATATTTTGCAGCAAACAGAAACAATATGATAGGTAAATTCATCTGAATCAATATTAATAATCGCTCTTTTTGTTAGGTAAATACTTATACTGTAACGTTGTCGCCTTTACCTTCAGTATTGGAGATCGACCCACAGCAAATCAACAAGCTGCCGACGATTAAGTTCATTGTTCTGGATCAAATTTAATGGTGAGATTTCGGTGTTTGCTCTTTAGTGCCTTGAGTTTCTGCCTGCTAGCTGTTCCCGCTGATGCAGGCCAATTGGCATCTTGGAAATTTGATGCGAGTAAAAATCGATTGGATTTCAAGACTGATGCTGCGGTTCAGCCCAAAGCTGTCATGCTGATCAACCCCACTCGACTGGTCATCGATCTACCTGGTATCAGCTTTCCCAAATCGACAGTTACCCAAAAATTATTCGGTAATTTTAGGACGTTGCGCGTAGGACAGTTTGAAAATAATACTACGAGGATATCATTAGAATTACAGCCAGGATATACACTCAACCCCAAGCGAGTGCAATTTACCGGAGAAAACCCGATCGATTGGTTTGTCACCATTCCAGTCCCCGAGCGCGGCCCTGCTACCTTGCCAACGCTGACCCCACGTCCCAATCCACCCAGGTAGTTCCATCTAGTAGGAGTTAAGTATTGTGAGATACAACTGGTTGTTACCCAGTGTTTTTAGTTTCGCGATGGTATCATCACCTGCGACGGCAGCAGAAATTCTGTCTTGGCAGTTTAATGCGGTTGATAATCGCATTGATTTTAGTACCAATGCCGCAGTGAAACCTGAAGCACAAATTCTGGCTAACCCCAGTAGATTGATCGTCGATCTCCCCGATACTAACCTCAAACAACCCACCTCATCGCAATCGATCGGCAATGGGATCAAATCGTTGCGAGTGGGTCAATTCGATCCTAGTCGGACGCGGATGGTGATCGAACTCGATCCGAGTTATGCGATCGATCCTCAGCAAATCTTAATTCAAGCGACAAATCCGCAACAGTGGTCGGTGCAACTGCCCGCGCCACAAGCACTGAGATCTTTTCCCAATGGTGCGCCAGTCGGCCCAGTCGCCGTCTTTAATGAAAATGGTCAGATTGTCGTAGCCGGGCAACCGACTCGTGCTACGCCAGCAGCGGCTAATCTGGAAATGGGTAAGACTGGTGCAGGAACGCCAATCAACTATATCGCGATCGATCCTA
Source organism: Cyanobacteriota bacterium (assembly GCA_046051065.1). GTDB lineage: Bacteria > Cyanobacteriota > Cyanobacteriia > Cyanobacteriales > Chamaesiphonaceae > Chamaesiphon. The sequence goes on along the minus strand of JBJOOY010000184.1, from coordinate 314 downwards.
CCCGCACGGGAATTTTACTCCAAGCCGATCGCCAAAGTAAAACGCCACTCAAATACACCACGGGCTGGGATTTTAAATCGGGAAATTATCGGATCTCGATCCCTAACGCTAAATTAGCGCCGGGTTATCAAGTTCCCCCAGATTCGCAACGTTACCTCACCGTCAGTGCCCAGGGCGATGATGTCTCGATTCTCGTGCGGCGGGCAGATGGGGTCAAAGCTGATATCGTTAGGCAGTACGTAGAAAATCAGTGGGTTTATCTCCAGCCTACTACTGGAACTGCGCAGATTGCCAGCCGTCCGCCATCACAAGTC
>JBJOOY010000183.1:0-3041 GCA_046051065.1 Cyanobacteriota bacterium | reverse complement strand
TTACAAATTGTTGCGTTGTCTTCAGAATCGAGAACAGACAGCCTCAAAATCCTGCTATCGTGAGGAAAATTGACGATCGACAATCTCCATGTATAAGCGATTTTTGAACCATTTAGAGTACGAACTGTCGAGTCGATTCGACTTACAGCCGCGAGCAATTCCGGCAGGATTGGAGTTGAATGTCAGCGATCGCGGCAAAAGTCCAGCAACGATCCAAAGCTGGTGTTATCAGTGTCCCCAATTGCGAAAAATCCGGTATACATATATCGATGCTGGCGAAAGTGCCCAAATTTTTAATAGTGTAATTTATCCCAGCCATAACTACGATTTACCCCTGTTAGGGCTAGATTTTCTCTCATTTGGTAAAGTCAAGAACTTGGTAGTACTAGACTTTCAGCCGTTGTTCCAAGATGAAGCTTACCAAGCTAAATATATCGAGCCGCTGAAATTTTTACACGATCGCTATCCAGATCTATCTCAAGATTTGGAGATGAAATTTTACGATGCCAACCAGTATTTTTCTAAGTATTTATTATTTGCTAAAACAGATGTCGAGACTGTATCTACTAGACTACTGGCAGCATTTAAAGATTATTTAGATTTATATTGGCAGACACTCGATCGAGCTGAACCCCTCACCGATCCCGCAGATATTCAAAGAATTGCCAAAGCCCAAAGGGACTACGATTGCTACAGTGCAGAACGCGACCCTGCATCGGGATTATTTGGCAGTTATTTCGGACATGAATGGTCGGAACGCTTTTTACACGAATTCCTGTTTGAAGACTCTGTAGCTCTTGCTAGTAGTGGCAAAAAATAACTGAATATAGCGGTTTCAATTTTAATGAGATGCAGATGGTGAAAGTGGCTAGTGGCTGGTAATTCATAATTCATAATTCAGATGACCCTTTATCAACCGTTTTTAGACTACGGCATTGAGTATCTCAAATCGCGGTTAGATATTAGTGATTACCCGATTCCGGCTGGATTTGACAGCAAAAGCGCCATGACTGGCAAAGGTGATAAACAGGTGGAAGTCCTTACTACCAGTCACGGCTATCAATCGCCTAAACTGCGGCAAATTCGCGCCGCACACGTCCAAGGGGGTGACTCCTTGCAAGTTCTCAATTTTGTGATTTTCCCCCACCTCAACTACGATTTACCCTTCTTTGGGGCAGATTTAGTGACACTTCCAGGTGGACACTTGATTGCGATCGATATGCAACCCTTATTTTGGGACGATCTTGCCTATCAGGAGCATTATACTAAGCCGATTTTACCGATGTTTCATGAATATCAGCGCCATCTGCCTTGGGGTGGTGATTTCCCTGAAGAAGCAAAGGCATTTTTCTCACCAGCCTTCCTGTGGACTCGTCCCTCAGAAACAGCAGTGGTTGAAACTCATGTATTTGGAGCCTTCAAAGACTATCTGGCAGCCTATATCGATTTTGTCGATCGAGCCGAACCAGTTACAGATCCACAGCGACTGAGCGCAATTAAGGACGCACAACTGCGCTATCTGCGCTACCGATCCGAAAAAGATCCCGCACGGGGAATGCTCAAACGTTTTTATGGCGAAGAGTGGACTGAAGAGTACATCCACGGCTTTTTATTCGACTTAGAGCGAAAGTTAAGTTAGGCGATTAGCCCCTTAGTAGATTTCAGGTGTTTAGTTGATGTCAACGATCGGTCACAATTTTGCCATAGTCGAGTTTGAGGAGGCGATCGGCTAGATGGAAGTAGCGATCGTCGTGACTGATGACCAGGACGGCTTTGCCGCGTTGTTTGAGTTCTGGCAGGAGTTGTTGATAGAAGATTTCCCGAAAAAATGGATCTTGGTCGGCGGCCCATTCATCGAATAAGTAGATCGGGCGGTCTTCGAGGTAGGCAGTCAGGAGGGCAAGGCGTTTGCGCTGACCTTGGGACAGGGCGGTAGTGGAGAGTTGACCATCTGAGATCGTCACTTTATGAGTGAGTTGGAGTTTGTCGAGATACATGTTTGCTTGCGCATCACCGTCGGCTAGGCGCAAACCGACGAATCGATCGAATAGATAGAAGTCAGCGAATACTGTCGAAAATAATTGACGATATAACTCGCGATGGCGATCGTCAACAATTTTACCGTCTAGCCGAATTTCGCCACTGTCAGGCACATATAGCCCCGTCACCAATTTGGCCAAGGTGGATTTGCCACTACCATTGCCACCGACGATAAACACTAATTCCCCTGGTCTGAGGGTCAGATCGACTGGCCCTAGCGTGAAGCTGTTTTCCTCCCCAGGGAGCTGGTAACTGTGGGTAACTTGGTGGATGTCAATTTGCTGGAATTCGTAGGGGCTGAGTGTCGGGTAGGCTAGTGTCTCGGCCCGACTGGCTAGAGATAATCCTAACGTGTCGATCTTCCGCAGCGCGACGCCTGCTTGGCTGAGGTTGGGCAGGATCGCCAAGGTATTACCGATCGGTCGCATCAAATAAGATATCGTCAAGACATAGCCCGATAGCAGTTCGGCGGAGACAGTCTGAAGGTGGGGTAAGCCATAGACCAATAATCCCAGCAACAAGAAAAATGACAACTCGCCAATCCCACCAGATAGCGCGATCGCCCGTTGGGAGCCAATGCGGTACTCACGTAAGGTTGCAGCAGTCGTTTGCAAGTCTTCGTGGAGGAAGTCCTCGCGGCGTTGGAAGTGGAGTTTGAGTTCTTTGATGCCATTAGTAATCGCCTGAAAATGTGTCACTAAGGCATCATTTTCTTCGCGGGCAGCGGTAAACATCCGCACTGCTTGATTAATTAGCAGTTGGACTAGGGCGATCGATAGTGCCATAAACACCAACGTCCCCAACAGCACCCACATCGACAGCCACCCCAGATATGCTAGCGATGCCATGACGATCGCCGCATTCACACACAATGTCGGGATACTAAACACCCCACTGGAAATTGATTGAATATCTTCAGTCAGCGTAGCGAGCAGGCGACTGGTGCCCAACTCCTCCAAATGTCGCAATGGCGATGCCAAAATCCAGCCACTAATTCGCAG
>JBJOOY010000182.1:0-3921 GCA_046051065.1 Cyanobacteriota bacterium | reverse complement strand
AGCCGAATACGAATTGTTACTCGAGCGACGCGAAAGAGTGGCAGCCGCCTAATCGCAGACTTTGGCTAAGTTGGAAAACAACCGACGATCGAGATAGATCGTCGGTTGTTTTGTTTGATAGCCAAACAATCAAGATGGCGGCGATCTGGTACAATAGAACCATTGACCCGATAAGTGAAGCTCTCAAATGTCCAAAATCAATATTTTCGGTCTAGTTCGCGAAGAAGTGACGATCGCTGGACTGCCACTATTCAAGCGTCAGTCGCTTACTCCACAAGAGCGAGTTTGGCTGCAAGAGAATTCGGAGGCGGCTAGAAATGAATACAACGTCAGATATCTTGCCTTTGTAGACGTTGTTAAAGACAAACTTAAGTACAAGACTCAAGAGGCTGCTTATCACGCCGTTAAGCAGTATTTTCGAGGCACTTTAGAATCAGAACAGAGTGACACGATCGAGCTGCTGAGTTTAGAGAAGCCACTCAAGCGCGATCGAGATATCGATGAGGAAGAGCTGACATTTTTGCTCAACTCGCGAATTATCAAAGACAAGTTTCCGATTGCTGAATTTGAAGAGTCTTTTGGGATTACCTACGCCAATAATTGGACTATAGAACACACTAAAGCGATCGAAGAGCTACATGCTGAGTTGATGGAGTTTTTTAGCCGCGAATCAGAGGGCAAAAAGGATAGTGCAGAAGGTAAGTCGGGAAAGTAAAGAGTGAACTTCAGTTGCTCAATGATTCTGTATCCGCGTGGGATAGGCGGATCGTTGAACGCGACTACTGGCTCACTATTTACTGCTACATGAATCGCTATTTGTCTGACCCCATTTATCACGCCGATAGTTTCTGGGATCTGAATTGTTCCTACATCGAGGATGCCTATACAGCACTGCAAAAAGTCGAACGCGATCGATTGCAGGGAGAGTCAATTACAACGGCTTACCTGACAGATACAGTGCTGTCAATAGCACATTCGCTGTACGGCAAAGATGGCGACAAATATAAATCTCAACCACAAGTATTTCTGCCAGGATATCAACCAGACAAAGAAGCGGACGAAGAATGTTTCGATCTCAAAGACGGCACGATAGAAATATTTATGAAAGAGCGAGATTTAGATCGCATCCCGCAATTTGCGCTGATCCATTTAATCGAATTAATGCCAACTTGGAGCGAAAAACTTGAAAATAGATGAATTACTCTCATCGTCTCAACAGCAAGAGATTAAAGAGATTGCGATTGCTGAGTACGAAGATGGCGAAAAGGAATGCTGCGGATTTATCTTGGCTACTGGAGAGGTTCTGGGATGTCAAAATCAGAGCAGCCTACCACAATCGGAGTTCGTTATCCCGACGGCTCTATATGCTGCGAACGAGAAAAAGACGGGGATAAAAGCTATATTTCACTCCCACACTAACGGTAATCCTAAGTTTAGTGCTGCTGACGTAGATTTGTGCCACAGAACTCAAAAGCCTTTAGTTTTGTATGACGTTCATCGCAATGAGTTTTCAGCGATCGACCCTAGCGGCAAAACGCCTTTAATCGGTCGAGATTTTGTCTACGGCATCTATGATTGCTTTTCATTGGTTCGAGATTATTACGCCCAAAATTGCGGCATCAAACTCCCAGATTATCCTCGATCTTCTGACGATTGTGTATGGGAGAAAGCTGAGTGGGATTGGATCGATCGTGAGTATGCCAAAGTTGGATTTCGAGAAGTCAAGGAACCGAAAATCGGAGATGTAATCGCGATGAGTGTCGGCGGCATTGCACCAGGAATCAATCATTTGGCAATCTACTTAGGTGATGACAAATTCCTGCATCAGCGAATAGGCCGAAAGAGCAATATTGAGGTATGGGGACATCCGTGGGTTGATTACACTATTAAATTTTTGAGGTATGGCGATGGTAACGGTCTTATTACTAGGTCAGTTGGGTGAGCTATTTGGACATGAATGGAATCTAGATATCAGATCCCCAATCGAGGCGATTAGGGCAATTAGCTGTCAGTCTGAGGGATTTACAAACTATATTAATTCCACTCAACAATACGAGTTAATTGTCGATCGAAAAGGGGCTGAATTCGATCTAAATTGTCAAATACTTGAGTCAATCACGATCGCCCCGTATATCCAAGGTGCTGGCGATGCGGGTGGAAGAATCCTAACTGGAGTTGCACTATTAGGCGCATCTCTAATATTCCCAGGGGCACTATTGGGGATTAGTTCGGCAACGATCGGATTATTTGGTGCATCGATGATTCTTGGTGGGATTGTCGAATTGCTTTCAGATCAAAAAGATGGATCTCAGGAAAGCTTTTTGTTTGACGCTAGTGGAGTAAGTAGAGCCGTTCAAGGCGCTCCAATTCCCATACTATTTGGTGAGCGATTTATATCGCCTATTCCCATTTCAGTGGCAGTAGACAACGAAAACATTAGCGTTGATTTTCGACCTTAACCAATAATCTGAAGAAATTAACCAACGCCCCAGTGATAAAAGTTTAATAAGCTTCTCGTTCCAGGAGCTGAATTAGTGACGGAGATTTTGTAGTAGCCAGCATTAGTATGAGTTATATACCCAAATAGATCGAAGTAATGTCTTACCAATTGATACGGAGACATGACGTTCACTAGTTGCGCTCCAGCTAAGTATGGGTATGTACCTACAAAAGTGGATAGTGGGGCAGAACCATTGTAGGCAATGTATTCTGCTGAGATTGTAAAACTCCCTGCAACTGAAGCAGGTTCCGACAGAAACAGTTTTGCAGGATCTTGCGTCTCACCTTGTGTTTGATTACCTCCTTGCATATAGTTGTTGCCAACACTATTGCTCCCCAAGCTGTTATTCAGCCCCATAGCAAACAGCTCTAAATAATACAGATTTGTCTCTACAGGTGGCGACAGTACAACCTGATTATCTGGAGAATTTGACGCAGCATAAACATACTTAATCCCATTAACAAAAACCTCGCAGATTAAGTCGATTGTGTATGGAGCAAGAAAATTTTTAGTAAAGGGTAAAGTAATTACATCACCAGCAACCCCATTAATTACGGAACTAGCTGGAATGACGCTCGCGTCCCACCACCTAGTTCCAGAATTCCTGACAGTGCGCCCAAATCCCGTAGCGACTAAATTAACTGTGGCTGGAGACTGGAATACGATTCTTTCAGGAAAATCTGAGAAGTTTAAAGCTAGTCCGATCGGAGATTTTTTGTGCAGCATTATGGCAGGAAATAATAAGTAGTACTAGACGGGGGAATTATCAATGATGGCAGCGAATATGTGGTGCTGCAAAATATTTCATCCTCGGGCCGAACAATGCCTCTAAAGCGCATCGATCGAGTAAAGAATATCGGCTCACTACCACCACCATTGCGCTTAGTCCCAGAGATGCCACCAACAATCCAATAATCTCTTTTACTGAGATTTCTAGGCGATTGCCATTGGAACGGTTTGTCTTGCCCCACGTCTAGTAAAAATGCCATCAGAGTATTGTTGTCAGTCGCACTGTTGATAATTACGGTGACGTTCCAGAACACTTCCGGATCGTTCATCCCGTGCCTAGCAAGCTGCTCGTATCCGTCGCCAAACTGGAGTGACTTAACTGGCAAGGTCATATCATCACTCATCTCAGCCTTAATCGGTAGCGGGAAGTCAGCCATAGGTTTAAAATCAAACCGTAGATAAATTCTATCTACGGTTTTGTATTAGTTCTAGAGGAGTAGTTGTTGGCGATTGTTGATTAATAACTTACAAGCTTCAGATAGATTTTCTTTGCTGACAAACGGCTGTAGAGTCTTTCGAGGCACAGCGTCAATCAAATCGGCTCGTCCTAGCTTGTTGAGTTCCCGTTCCAGCTCAGCGCCAGACTTAAAGCTACGCCCACCATTTTTGTTGAGGTAGTAGGCTAATTGCTT
>JBJOOY010000181.1:0-3093 GCA_046051065.1 Cyanobacteriota bacterium | reverse complement strand
GCATCGATCGGTTCGCCATTATGAATCGCGGCTTCAAATTCTGCTGGAGTCATCAAAACTATACTAATATCTTCATCATCATCTCCAGGTGGTTGTGTATCTAATTTCTCTAAATCCATTGCTAAAAACGCATAAATAATTTCATCGCAATAACCAGGTGCGAGAAAAAACTCACCTAACTTTTGCCATTTACCAGCCCGATATCCCGTCTCTTCTTCAATTTCTCGGGCAATTGTCGTTGCAGCATCTTCACCAACTTCTAATGTCCCTGCGGGAAATTCTAACACTCGTCCTTGCGTGGGAAATCGATATTGTTTGACTAATACTAATTTGCCATCGGGAGTAATCGGTACGGCTAAAGCACCACCTGGATGATGAATCGATTCCCATTCACCAACAACACCGTTAGGCAACTCGATTCGATCGACATTAAAGGAAAATTTACGTCCTTGATAATGCATCTTTTGTTGGATAATTTTAGCTGGTTCGTTTCCTAATGGCATAACAATTATGAATGATTAATTACTGTAAGATTTGTACACCCGAACATTCTAGTCGATCGGCTAAAACGGCAATCGATTGTCCCGATTTAGGTTCGATCCAGTTGGGGGCAATTTCAGCTAAGGGGACGAGCACGAATGCCCGTTCGCTCATGTGAGGATGGGGGATTTGTAACGTTGGCAGATCGATAATTTGATGTTCATATAAAAGTAAATCTAAATCGAGTGTCCGCGCCCCCCACACTTGGGCACGCACCCGCCCAAATTCAGTTTCGATCGCTTGTAAAACACTCAATAAATTTAATGGTGCCAGACTAGCCTGGAGGATCGCACAACCGTTGATATAGTCTGGTTGAGGTGGGCCGACAGGTTTAGTCAGATACCACCTAGAAACGGCTAACACCTCAATCTGTGGATGCATTTTTAGTCGATCGATCGCCTGAATTAGGATCGATCGTGAGTCACCTAAATTACTACCGAATCCGATCGCACTCGATCGATCCATAGAGATAAAATCTGTCACCTTTAATTAGTTATTGCTGAGTTTTAATCGATTTAATCGCTTGACTAAAACCCATCACGATCGTCAGATTAGAAATAGTCAAAAATACCTCCGCTCCTCCATGCAAAATATCCACATCAGCCAGAGATTTATGTAAGCTAAATTGAGCGTAAGCCCCGATCGGAATCGTCACAGCCACAAATACTAAAGTTAGATAAAATCCAATCAAGGCAATCTTCGGTGTTTCAACCTTTTTAGTCATAAACCACAGAAAGCCTAAATAAGGAAATAGAGAAATAGCAAACAATGATTCTTTATTCATTTTCCGAATTCATGTTCCGATCGAGTACATTATTTAGTAATGAAAGTGGCTAGTGGCTAGAGCATGAGATAAAGTGTTTTTCACTGTCCACTGTCCACTGTCCCCTGTTGACTAATTTGCCAAGCAGCCAGACACATCGTGATATTTCCGACAACTGTCATTGCGGCTTGGAGTGTAACCAGCCATTCGAGATCGAGAGTATTATCAAAAATATGCCAGGTACAAGCACACATGGCACTCACTAATGCGGGTAACATACCGAGGGAAAGACTACGCCAGGCTAAATTACCACTAGCTTCGGCATATAGCCAAATCAGCCAAATCGCTGTCATCCACTCAATGACGCTAGAAACATGAATAATCCAAGTCGGAATCGAGAGTACGTGCATCTGGTTTGGTGATTTGTTAATTGCGGAGTTCGATCTCGATCGAGTTAAATTTTATCGTTAATTAGATGTAGTAACTTTCGTTGGCGCGTTAACTGCTCCAATGGCAATATCGAGCAATCCTGGAAAGAGCGTGTCTAAATCCTCACGTCGCAGCGAATTGAACAATTGCGTTCCTTCTTTGCGAGTAAATACGACTCCAGCAGCACGTAAAATCCGAAAGTGATGGGACATGGTAGATTTGGCAATATTCGCATCTACCCCCGCACACAAACAAGCACAGGGCTGTTCGCCGTCGATCGCGAGTCTTCTCACGATTTCTAGTCGCACGGGATCTCCTAGCGCGTAGAGGACATCGATGATCGAAATTTGTTGATAGGTTGGATGTTGAAGGAATCGCATATTTGCATTATCCCACAAATTGCCTTGGGACAGTTTATGACCACGAGGAGCAGTTTTATGGTGAAAATAAATTGACGATCGCTTGTCCGGGATCGTCATGTTTGACTAATGATTCACCGATCAAGACAGCCTTGACACCAGCATCAGCGACGATTTTTAGATCTGCAGCAGTGTGTAGTCCCGATTCACCGATCGTGAGGATGCCACGATCGATTAATTGCTGTTGACGCGATGTTATTAGTCTACAAGTGGTCTGTAAATCTACACTAAAATCGGCGAGATTGCGGTTATTAATTCCAATTAATTTCACCCCATCTAATCCCAACACTCGATCGAATTCTTCTGCCGTATGCACTTCAATTAACGCCGTCATGCCCAAGCCCTGAATAATTTTCAGGAAATACTGTAGATCTTTATCCTCTAAAATCGCCGCGATTAATAATACTGCGTCGGCACCATGAGCGCGGGCGTAATAAATCTGATAGGGATAGATAATAAATTCCTTACACAATAGAGGTAAATCTACCGCTTGGCGAACATTTTGCAGATTCTCGAAACTACCCTGAAAAAACTTACGATCGGTCAATACCGACAAACAACTTGCGCCCCCACGCTGATAAGATTTAGCAATCTCGATCGCATCAAAATCTGCCCTAATTACCCCTTTACTCGGTGAAGCTTTCTTGACCTCAGCAATTACTGCCGGATGAGTTTTACCCTGCTTGAGGGCACCTAAAAAGTCTAATGCTGGTGACATCCCCGCTACTTGTTTCTGTAATTTTGCTAGGGGTAATTTGTCCCGCATTTGAGCTACTTCCCGTTCTTTATACCAGACAATTTCTTCTAAGATATGTTCGGGTTGATTGTCAGGAACGACAATTTGATATTCAAGATGACTGACATTAACAGCGGAACTAGGCGGACGGCGGCGGATTTTCATGATGTGGGGATGAGATATTCGATCTTTAAAATAGTGGTAAG
>JBJOOY010000180.1:0-4536 GCA_046051065.1 Cyanobacteriota bacterium | reverse complement strand
GTAGCTACTCAAGAAGGTAAATATGTCGCTCAACTAATTCGCAAGCGGTTAGCAGGTAAAACTCTGCCAGCATTTAAATATTTTAATGGCGGAAGTTTGTCGGTAATCGGCAGACATTCAGCAGTGGCGGATATCGGCTCGATCAAATTGTCGGGCTTCTTGGCTTGGTTGATTTGGGTATTCGTCCACATTTACTATCTGATTGAATTTGATAATAAATTGGTGGTATTCATTCAGTGGACTTGGAGTTATTTCACGCGCAAACGTGGTGCGCGGTTGATTACGGGGGATGAATCGTTGGGACAGGTAAGCGTTGACGATCGAGGGGATTATTTTGTCTCGACCGAAACCAAGGTACCAGCGAATATTTAGACTCGCGATCGGGGGTTAATTCCTGATGAAATCAGTTTACTTTTGACCCCAACGATATCTAACCCATCCAAGCAATTTTCGTGAGTAGGAGCCGTGTATGAGTTTATCTAGAGTTTTTATAGATTTCCATAATGCTGATGAGCATGGGCGTTTACGTCTCAACTGCATCGGCACGATTGAAGATTTAGCACGTCAGCAAGCTGAGTTGGAAAATGGGCAGAGGCTCACGCTGTATAGCGAATACAATTAGAAGTATAGTTAAAATGTTGGAGCGGTGATTGTCGCTGCTAGAAGATTTCCGATGAGTAGTTATACTGACCCAGAGGCACAGATTTTAAGTGAATTTCATCAAGCTTTAAAGATCGATACTCAGGTGTTAGATACGTTGGCTAGTACGATGATTACACCCGATCGAGTCAGTGGGTTAAATCGGGAATCAGTAATTAAACCAACAGGCAAAAACGATCCGCTATTACCCGTGCGGGAATGGCTCGATGGTTTAGAAATTCACGATCCACGGTTAGCGCGATTATTGTGCAGATTTATTCCGTCCCAATGTCCGTTCGAGCGAGATATTATCCTCTTCGGTCACAAGGCCCGTGCATATCCCACCCTTGTGTCAGCTCAATCCCCTCTTCGACCAAACTGTAGGTTTGCGCTTTCGCGCCCTGTCCTATCTCGCTGACAAGTGCGGCGAGGATGTCTCGGCTTATGTTTGAATCTTTAACTAATGTTAATCTAGGTGTCTTTACGGCTGTTTGGATTGAGTGATAAATGTTGCGTTCCATCTGCCAGTGCCATCATATCGCCGCAATAACCGCTGAAGTTCTCCCGATCGAATCCAGCCAATTTCGAGGTAGCAGGGGTATCCTGAGACAATATGGGTGGGGGTGAGAGAATAGCCGCTATCGGGAAGTAGTAAGATTTGGTACGATTGGTGCTCTAAATCGAATTGCAGCAACCGATCGTTAATAACTTGCAGATCGATCGAATTAGCATTTTCAGTCCATTGATATCGATCGTCTCGAACTGAGAATTTAGCTGTATTCTGGTTGACGATTGGAGTGCTATTGTCGGGACCTAAAGTTGTTGCGGTACCCTCCCATGTGCCCAATAAATCGGCAATAGTTAACTGAGGATGCTCTGGCGCATCAGTACCTTGCCGATATTCGCGAACGAAAGTAATTCGATCGAATTGATGTTCGGGGTTATACTGTTGGATCGCCCGAAAACGCCTGTTAATGCCAACTAACGAGAATTCAGCGACAAATTCTCTGCCCTTGGCAATTGTCAATCCGCCCGAACTAAATGCACCAGTTTCAAAGTAAATTGCACCGATACCTGGTGGACTGCTAAAATTCCAGACGATTTCCTTGGTAGATGTTTCGGTCGAACCAGGCACAGCATAAAACCTTTTTAGCACTAGATGAATTGCTTGGTTATCGCGCACACCTTCTAGGCTAATGCTACTAGACACATCTGCAATGAGTTCCCCTTGGGGATTGACGGTGGTAAAGGAGCCAAGCCATTCACCCAAATTTTCGAGCACACATTCCCATTGAGATTTCATAATTCTAACTATCGCACAGTTGTTACGATCGTGACTGCATCCAGCAACACTTGGACAACACAAGATAAATGATTAGTCCAGTTGGCTGCGAACGCCTTTGCCGCTGCGATTGAAAACGTGTGTATAAATGGTCATCTTTTTTATGTTCTTTATATGTTACAAGTTTGCAAACGCTACGATTTAAAATAAAAATGAACTACGATAAAATTGTGGAAGAAGTGATAGAGGGATATAAAGTATCTCCAATAGATATGCTTGGGATTGGGGATGCCTCAGGCGAATACACTTATTTGAATACCTTGAAGGATTCATATGTAAGAACCGTTCGCGACGTCGACAACATGATTGTTGGGTTGCACTGGAGAGAATACACCTTAAATGAGACTATCGAGCTTATTAAGAAAATGGGGTTCGCTCCAGTGGCAGAATATTACTTTCAACCAGCAGAACAGCACAAATCAAACATTCTGAAAGAAATCCTCAAGAAGATAGCATTTTCTTATCCACCGTTTAGATCGTTTCAAGTTGTAATGGGCAAGAAGGTGTCAATTCCAACCTACGACTTTTGGTTAACTGACGCAAATTCTTAAAAACGGCCCAACAAGGCGCTGAATTCGGACGGAAATGGATCTGCACTCCATTTCCGCCGGTTAGCTTGCCGTTATATGGATAAATGTTTAGAACCTTTTATCAGGTCTCTAAAAGAGATTTCAAATGGGTTCTATAGGATTGTTAAGAATCCCCCCAAAATTCTCCCTATCTATTAGCCAATAACTACAGATCTTCGTGATTTTCAATTTTAGAGATCGCGATTTTAGCCAATACTCTAACTGGCTCTGACTCGTCATTGAGGGCAAGTTGGAGTGGTGGAATGGCCGATCGATCGCCTAATTTGCCCAGAGAAATAGCCGCAGTCCGGCGGACTTCACCGTCGGAGTCACTTAAGGCATTAATTAGCGGTGGTAAGGCGGGTGGATAAGTTAGTTTACCCAGTGCGGCAGCGGCTTCAGTCCGAACACTTGCTTCTTTATCGCTAAGGGTGGAAATCAGCAATTGATATGCTCGTTCGTCACCTTTATCCTGAGCTAAATGAGCGATCGCGCCAACAGCCGCACAGCGGACATCGATCGAATCCGATTTTATCGCATTTTCTAGATAGGGTGCAGCTTCGGGGCCGATAAATGCTAATGCCCAAGCAGCATGACCCTTAGTACTTTCTGGGTGAGTCGGATCGGCAATAATATCCAGTAAGGCTGAGACAGATGCTTCCCCAGTCCGCGCTAGCGCACCAACGGCGGAGCCTTTAACGACGGTATCTTCGTCATTAAGCAAGGCATAGACTAAGCTAGGGACAGCAGTAGGATCGCCAATTAAGGTGAGGGTTTTGCCAGCCGCACGGCGCACGACTGGGTTAGGATGGTTTAAAAGAGCTGTGAGGAGAAACGGAGTAGCAGATTCGCCAATTTCTCCTAGTGTCTCGGCAAAGCGGAGGCGCACCATGCCTCGTGAATCGCCCAGACACTCTACCATCTGTTGGATCACTTCATAATTATTTCGATCGAATGTATCGAGACTGATTTGCTCGGTAATTGATCGTATTAAAGCATCAGTTTCGTCATGACTTAGCAAAACTGGAGTATCTTCAGATTTCATCATCTAATCCCCTAGTTAGTCCCAGTCAGTGCAGCTTTACGATCTTGAAGATCTGCCATCATTGCATCGATTTTGGCAAGTTCGGGTTCAATTTGCTCCATCGACTTGGCTTTGGGTAGTTTAGCCTTTTGAATCGTTTCCAGCGTATCATTGACCAATCGATCGCGATATTTCTGAAGTTCGACCATAATCTCATCTAATTCAGCAACTGTAACTTGCTCTGTAGTTATAGGTTCAGACATTTTTATAGGTTTCCTAAAATTTTATATTTATAAGATTGCAAATATTTTAGCTAGCGTTTCCGAAGCCAGTGGCTAGTGGCTAGTGGCTAGTAGACATATACGATCTGGCAGAGAGACGCTATTAAGGTAATTTCTAGTCATAAAATATACTCTCACAGTTGGTTGCATCGATCGAGCGTCGATCGATCTGCAACTCATTAAGTATCTAAACTAGAACGAGTATTTACTCGTCACTAGCCGATATCTGCTCATCCCTATCCTAAATCTTCGCAGATTCGGTTACCACTTTGTACCGCTTTTGATTAAAGTAAATGAAGATGTCTTACGGTATTGTTATGGATGTGTCTGAAATTAAAGCTGCGTTAGATAATCCTGATTTTCAATATCGATTGAAAGCAATCTCTGCGCTCAAAGATTACGATTCTGACACTGCTGTCCCAATTTTAGTTGCGACATTACACGATCGAGAATTTTTAGTTCGATCGTTTGTGGCTAGAGGTTTGGGACAACAGCAGAATGCCGAATCATTTGCGGCATTGCTGGAAATGTGTAAATTTGACGATACGCCCAATGTCCGCGCTGAAGCTGCAAATTCAATCTCGCTGTTTGGGAAAGTTGCTATTTCTCACCTAGTTTTGTCATTTTGTCAAGACGATCATTGGTTGGTAAGACGGAGTATTCTCGCAGCTCTAGAAGAAT
>JBJOOY010000179.1:0-7062 GCA_046051065.1 Cyanobacteriota bacterium | reverse complement strand
CTAGTTAGTAGACTTATATAATAAGTAAATAAAAGGAGATCGATCTTGTCTGAATTTATTCAACTACAAATCAGAATTAAACACTATGACATCAATAACAGATAAAGTCGATCGATTATTTACCCAGTGGGATAAACCCAACTCCCCTGGCTGCGCCCTCGCAATTCTCCAGAATGGCGAGATCGTCTACCAGCGCGGCTATGGCATGGCAAATTTGGAATATGACATTCCGATTTCCCCCAATTCTGTCTTCGATATCGGCTCCAATTCCAAGCAATTTACAGCGATGTGTATCGTCTTACTTGCCAGACAAAATCTGCTAACTCTCGACGATGAATTACAGAAGTATATTCCAGAGATTCCTCAATACAGTCATCCGATTACCTTGCGTCATCTGATTCATCATATCAGTGGTTTACGAGACTATCTGGCTCTAATGGACTTTACTGGAATGGTTTATGAAAATGACTATCCAGATGAAGAAATTATTGCCTTAATCGCTCATCAACAAAGCTTAAACTTCGAGCCAGGAACCGAGCAACTATACTCCAATACTGGCTATTTCTTACTAGCCCAAATTGTCAAATGTGTATCTGGAAAATCGCTGCGAGTCTTTGCTCAAGAACATATTTTCACACCACTGGGAATGGAGAATACTCACTTTCACGATAATTTCAAAGAGATCGTCAGAAATAGAGCCGATGGCTATGCTCCCAAAGATGGTGGCAACTTCCAGATCGACATGTCTCTGCTCGATTGCTGTGGTGATGGACAACTTTATACAACGATCGAAGATCTATTCCTCTGGGATCGAAACTTCTACCAGAATATATTAGGTAACTGTGGGCAAGATTTAATTGAAGAAATAACTACTTCAGGCAAACTTAGTAACGGTGAAATATTAGCACAGGTCAATGGATCTGGTTTAGTAATCGGTAAGTATAGAGGCTTGAACATGATTAACCATGGTGGAGCATGGCAAGGTTATCGGAGCGATCTAGTTCGATTTCCCGATCGCCAATTCTCCGTTATCTGTCTTGCCAATCTAAGCACATTCAATCCAACTAAATTATCACTTCAAGTTGCCGATATTTATTTGGAAAATGAATTTACTGAAGCGATCTCAAAGCCTACTCCTAGATCTGTTGAATCTATTAATCTATCCCTAGCCGAGCTAGAAACTAGAACAGGATTTTACCACAATCCCACAACTAACAGCATGTGGGAACTAGAGATTAAAGATGAAAAACTCATGGCTAAACTAGCCTGGATGTATTTTCAACTCGTCCCAATTGACGCTACTCATTTTCAATCGATCGATGGTGCATTTGACTACGACATTGAATTCCCTGATGATCCAAATCAAATGATAGTAAAAGTCGATGCTGGCAAAGGAATTGAAATCTTCACTCTCCAAAAGATGCTAGCCTCTACATCCCAAAGATTAACAGATTATATCGGTACTTATTATTCTGCCGAATTAGAGTCTAGCTATACAGTAACTCTAGAAGACAATAAATTATTTGTTAAGGGTAAAGGCTATCCGCCATTTAATCTGAGATCGATCGGACAAGATTTATTTCTTGCAGAAAACGATCGATTTGAATTTATACGTGATGAGCAAGGACGAGTTATTGGATTCGATCGATGTGGAGATCGAGTGCGACGACTTCATTTTAGTAAGCAATAAATCTTACTCGAAATCTGCCAGGAAATTATCGATTGCATGGCTACATCCTAAATCGATCGGCATTAGGATTTACGCTCGTCCTATCTTAACCAATTTACCAATCTTTAAATCCAAGACATCAACATGACTGAAATAAGTAACCAACCAATTGCACCGATCGAACCTGTCACCGATAACTACTTTGGTACCGATGTAGTAGATAACTATCGCTATATGGAAAACTTTAACGATCCAGCCGTTCAGCACTGGGTGAGAGCACAAGCTGATTTTACGATCGAAACTCTATCACAACTACCTGAAAGGAATGCTTTTTTCGATCGAATGCTGGAATTAGATGCTTCGGTTCCAGCTAAAGTATTCAACATCATGCGTCTAGCTAGTGGCAAAATCTTCTACCTCAAACTAGATGCACAAAATGATGTATCAAAACTCTATATGCGAAATAGTATAGACGAAGAAGAAATTCTGTTAGTCGATCCCGACAGATTTCGCCACGAAACTGGCAATAATCACGCTATTAATATATTTAATCCATCAAGAGATGGGAAATATATAATCTACTTAGTTTCCGCTAATGGATCGGAAGATGCTTCGCTCTATGTGCTAGACACTCAAACATTACAGGATATCGATGTCCCGATTTCGCGAACGGTTCAATTCAGTTATTGGTTGCCAGATTGCCAATCATTTTTCTATCATCGACTACAAGAGCTAACAGAGGGGATGGCCGCTACCGAAAAATACCAAAATAGCCAAACCTATTGGCATCGTCTGGGCACAGCTCTAGAACAGGATAAAGTTGTTCTAGCGCATGGAGTCGCACCATTGGAAAATGCTTCGCCGACTGTTTGGCCATGTATTACCCGCGTATCGGCTGGCTATGCGATCGCGACGATCTTCAATGGCACGCAGCGAAATATAGATGCTTATGTTGCAACGCTCGATTCACTCAGCCAAAATACACCAAAATGGATAAAAATTTGTGATGCTGCTGATGAAGTCAGACGTTTTACTGCACATGAAAAAGATCTGTATTTACTAACTTCTAAGAATGCCGCTCGTTTCAAGATTATTAAAACATCATTAGTAAAACCCGATCTATCTACTGCTGAAACCGTGTTGTTAGAAAGTGATTCGATCGTGAAAGATATGCTTGCGGCTAATGATGCGTTGTATGCGATCGTCACAGACAAAGGGATCGACAAGTTAATTCGGATTACTTATGATGGCAAGATCGAGCTACTAGAACTACCATATGATGGTGCAGTTATATTCTCAAAAAACGATCTTCATGCAGATGGAGCGATCTTAGTCATCACAGCTTGGACTAAATATTACGGCATTTATGAATACGATCCAGCGACAAATCTATTCACCGATCTGGGATTGCAATCTAAAGGCAAATATGACAATCCTGAAGATTTAGTTTCGATCGAGGTGACGGTAAAATCGCACGATGGCACGATGGTACCACTGTCAATTATTCACAAACAAGGTGTTCCACTCGATGGCTCTAATCCATGTTGGCTGACGGGTTATGGTGCTTACGGTTTTTCATTAAATCCAAGTTATGGACACACTTTATACGCATGGTACGAGCGAGGCGGGATTCTAGCGATCGCTCATGTGCGCGGTGGCGGTGAGAATGGCGAAGAGTGGTACCGCGCTGGATTTCAACAAACCAAGCCCAATACCTGGAAAGATTTTATCACCTGTGCCGAATATCTGATCGAACACAAATATACTTCCCCAGCCAAACTAGCAGGTGAAGGCGTAAGTGCTGGCGGTATCTTAATTGGTAGAGCAATTACCGAGCGTCCCGATCTATTTGCCGTCGCCATTCCCTGTGTCGGCTGTCTCAACCAAGTTCGACTGGAAACAACACCAAATGGGGTGAATAATATTCCTGAGTTTGGCAGTTGTGAGACTGAAGCAGGTTTTCAAGCTCTGTATGAAATGGATGCATTTTTACACGTTCGGAATGGGGTCAACTATCCAGCGATGTTGATTACTCATGGGATTACCGATCCGCGTGTCGAGCCGTGGCAATCAGCCAAGTTTGCCGCCAGAGTTCAAGCCGCATCAGCAAGTGGTAAACCTGTGTTACTGCGAATGGATTATGAAGCAGGGCACGGCATTGGTTCGATCAAAACCCAGGTTATTCAGAAACGCGCCGATATTTTCGCTTTTATGATGTGGCACTTTGGGATGGAGAACTACCAACCATGACATAATTTAATTGGACATAATCAGACGTAATTGGTTACTACAATCGGCTCATTAATTGGACAAGACAGCCGATCTGATGGCAGACATCGATATCAAAATCACCCAAGAAGTACTGCTGCTAATCGCTGAGATTGATGAATTCAAAGGCAAGTGGCGGGCACTCAATACCCTAGCCCCTGAGAGATTAGCAGCACTGCGGAAGATTGCCACGATCGAAAGTGTCGGTTCCTCCACACGGATTGAAGGAGCTAGATTATCCGATCGACAAGTACAAGCATTGCTGACAAATGTGGAGAAACAAAATTTTACTTTCCGTGACGAGCAGGAGGTAGCGGGCTATGCCGAAGTGATGGACTCGATCTTTGCCAGTTGGGAATCGATACCGTTTTCGGAAAATTACATCAAACAGTTTCACAAAATGCTGCTGAAGTGCAGATCCTAATTACTGAAAGTTAGCGGAACTGGCTGAATATTTATGGAGCATCGCGATCGCCTCCTCACACCAATTTAGCCAGCCCCGCTCATATTGAATACCACCGCAGAGCGTCAAATAGCGAAATAGTTCTTTCTCCGATAAATTATCAGGATTCGTATAAGCATTGCGTTGAATTTGTTCATAAATGGCAAGGCGTTCCTGGTGGAGCGATCGATGTTCCTGGAGTTCCTTATCGATCGGATCTCAATGCAGAGAGTCATCAGTTTGAGACTCTCTCGCAATTTCGATCGCCACCGCTAAAGTCGTTAAGAGATAATTCTAATTATTAGCCAGTAACTCTTTGCTCTGTGACTGTCCAGTGATTTGTAACCTTTGCTGTAATTGACGAGTCAAACCTGCCAAGATTAATAACTGTGCTGCAAAGGTAGCTAAAATCGTGCCACCAGAAAGTTGCAGAATGCCCACAGGTGCAAAGGGGGAAAATAACAATAAAATCGCCGCAATGCCTGTAGGTGAACTGCTAGGAGAGATGATAAAAGCAAATACACTTGGTAAAAACATTACCCCACCCACGATCGCGAGTGTCCAGAGATTGCGCTTTTTGAAATTGATAAATCGGCTCCAATGCGCGATCGTGGCATAAATTAAGATCAAGCTGGCTCCTAAACACAATCCAGCGATAAATCTGACTCCATGAGAGATCGGGCTGAATGAGATTAATGATGCAGGTACCCATAACACGAGCGCTATGCCAATATTAATGGCGATCGATAGCAGTGCGGGACTTTTATCGTTACGCATTAAATCCTGTACCAATTCCCGTTGCCAAAACTTCCGTTGTTGGTGATTAACTCGTTCCCGACGATAGCGACTCCAATCTTGTAAGGCTTGCTTGCTGGGCAATAACAGGGGAATTAATAAGCATAGTGCGAGGAAATCTAATCCTGCCAAAATGACCAGCGCTGCTTTTGTATCATAAGATCTTTGGGGCATCAATGGTAATGCAAAACCTGCGATCCAGACTTGGAAACAGAGATTGGCGATGTAACTTTGAGATTTACTCATCACCGTGTCAGTAGGATTGAGATAGCGACGCTCTAGAGCTTGCCAAATCCCATAGCTCATTACTAAACAGCAGCCAATCCCAAACCCATATAGCAACAGCACATTACCACCGACAGGAAGCCAGAACCACTGAACAACTCGATCGAATTCTCCGCGCCATGGTTGGTGATTGATTGTTACTGCGGCAAATTGATTGATTAAAAATACTGGTAGAGCAGTTGGGTAGGCAACGGCAATTATTGTCAAAATTGGTTGAATACCGCCGAGTAAAACATATAATACCGCTCCACTAGATAACAACCACCACATCGATCCGATCGCCAGATACCAGCCTGCGATTAAGGGTATACTCGCCCCAGCCGCGATACCGACAAATAGATGAAATGGCAGCATTGAAGCTGCGGCTAGATAGACTAAACTTGGTACGCCGAGGATTTTACCAATAAAAACTGTCTGTGCCGATTGAGGACTAAGCCGGATAAAATTAAGCGTACCGCGCTTTTCTTCTTGGACTAGATCGGCAACTAATAAATAAACCGAGCCTAAAATTAAACCGATCGATAAGATCCAACCCAAACAAATAAAGACATCTGAGTGCCATAATTGCCAGTTAGGATTGAGGAAATTACCAGATGAATCAAATTTACATACATCCGAATAATTATCTTTCAAGTATTCGGTACAGTAACGACTGTGTATGCGATTATTGTAATCACCGGATGTTTCGTTGGTATATGGATTTGTTTTTTCTGATAGTTGAATTTGACTATTATATCCAAACCAAACTGCTCCTTGGATAAACAAAGAGAGTGTAGCAGTGATGCCAATATTACGCGAAGTGAGCCGTTCCTTCAGCTCTCGGAAAACCTGCGGGTTCCAGTCGCCCGATCGATCAATAATGTTGTCTAAGATCTGCATAATTTACCTTACTTAAAGTGTCGATTGAATCTATCGATTAAAGTGTAATTATTCTGTTTATATATCGATCGACTCTAATTGCGATTTATGTCGATTGAATCTTTGAGTGGTTGATGCGCCGACTATCTGCAATCGCCGTTGGAGTAATTTAGTCAATCCGGCTAGTATACCCAATTGTGCCATCATAGCTATCCCGATCGAGGGTAGAGATAAGTTCGCGATTCCCAGCCACAAAAATGGAGAAAATAGCAATAAACCAGCACCAAGATCTTTATAGACTGCATTCATAGCTGCTAAAGTTCCAAATGTAACTGGAAAAAATGACATCATCGACATAGCAGCAGCAATCCCCGCACCTTTTAGCGGCGATCTCAAGCAGAAAAAGTTAATCACTACTGTATAAATTAGAGTGAGGATACTCGCGATCGCGATGCCACAACTAAATTTTACCAGAGATTCTAAATCACGAACGAAGACGATCGAGCATAAGCCCCAACCGATCGCGGGAATCGCGATATTAATTCCCATTGCTATTACTGATGGACTGCGATCGTGCCAGATTAAATTCTGAATTAGCTCCTGATTCCCCGATCGAATCTGTAGATCTTTAAGGTGTTTATGCCAGGTATAGCTCCATTCTTGCATCATGCTTTGGCTAGGAATGATAATCGGCATTAAACAAATTACCCAAACCATACCAATGCTATAAAAGCTAGTTAATGTC
>JBJOOY010000178.1:0-5550 GCA_046051065.1 Cyanobacteriota bacterium | reverse complement strand
CAAGCAGTATTATGTCGGGGCAAATTACGCACTAATTCAGATACCGCATACGCCACCATTGTTGAAAATATTCAAAACTTATTTGGCGATAGATTTTTTATTTTATTTCAATATAGTTTATCTACTGGCAAGCCATTTTTCGCCCTAGTTCCTCGTCCCCCGTATACCCAAATTACCCGATCGCGACGATGGCTCGATTATACGATCGCTGCCCTGCTAGTACTCCTGACACTGCTGCCTACTACCTATTTTGGGGCAGCCCTATCCCGATTTACTAGTAGTAGTTTTATCGAGATTTTTAAGGCTGGCTGCCCTTATGGATTAAGTATTATTTCGATTTTGGGGTTGCGCGATTTAGGGCGATATTTAGTCGCACGATTTTATCGGATCGAGACTAGCGTACCGTATTTAATTCCACTCCCCTTTCCCCCAGGTATTTACGGGTGTTTGGTGCAAATTCAATCACCAATTCCCGATCGCAAGGCTGTATTCGATCTGGGATTTGTCGCTTCATTATTAGGCTTGGTGGTAGCAATTCCACTGTTTATCTGGGGATTGGCACACTCGGTGACTGTCCCGATCGATCTCAAAGCCACTCTATTTAGCTTCCACGCCTTCAATCCTCGCTTTTCACTGTTAATGGCACTCTTGAGTAAATTCGCCCTGGGTAGCCGCTTGATGGCAGATCGAGCGATCGATTTACATAGTGTGGCGATCGCGGCTTATATCGGATTGCTAATTATTACGATTAATTTAATGCCACTGCGGCGATTAGATGGTGGCTATATCGTCCATGCGATGTTCGGGCAAAAAACCAGCGCGATTGTCAGTCAATTAAGTAAAATTCTGTTGGTCATCATCGGTATCATCCGCTTCAAAACGTCTGGGGTTGGTAATGCCGATTTACTATTTTTGGCAATTGTGATTTCTCTGATTCCAGCGATCGACGAACCCGCACTCAACGATGTTTCCGAACTCAATAACTGGCGCGATGCCTGTGGTATTTTGATGCTTGGGGTGCTCATCCTCATGTTGATTCCCGTCCCAGCGATCTTAATTGAATTATTGGGCATTTAGTCGTCAATGACCCACAACTGAGCGGAGTACGCAGATGATGGGGGAATCCTGCTGTTGTTATTGAGGGCTAACTCTGATCGTCATTATCATCAGTACAGCACAAGCTTCGATCGAGTTGTTTGTCAAGAAACCATGACATTTAACTTGACTGAAATGGCGCAAAACCGTCAAACCATCTAAATTAACAGCGATCCCCCCTTGACGAACTTGGGTCAAGTTTTGTTATATAGGTATATATACCGCAATTATTTGTGACGGCTAACTCAAAAGATAATTTATTTTTAGACTTAACTAGTGCCAATTAATTGCCAAATGTTTAACAAACATCATTTAGTCACATCAGGTCGAATCAATCACTCGATCGACAGATTCTAGAAATTTAATCGATAGTTCAAATTCAGTTAGTCGATCGACTGACTAACTAAACAGCAGCAAGTTTTACTAGATAACAACAAGTGCGAATGCAAATCGATTAGATTTGTGATTTACACCCTACTCGGAGGTCGGATCGTGACACCAGACAACTCATTAGAAGAAATGACTCTCAGACAGCTCCGCCGCGTGGCAAGTGCTTGTGGAGTTTCACGGTACAGCAGGATGCGGAAATCCCAACTCCTCGAAGAAATTCAGAAAATTCAGAGTACTCACTCTACTCATACTCCATCTACACAATTAGAGGCACAATTAGCAGTGGAAGCAGGAAAATTTGAACTCGGAGTCGATGTCGATCTTACTGCTGCGGAATTAGCAAATGCAGATGAAGGATTGGGTGATTTACCCAGCGGTTACGGGGAAAGTCGGATCGTGTTACTACCTCGCGATCCTCAGTGGGCTTATGCTTATTGGGATATCCCGATCGAACACAAAAATGAATTGCGCTATCATGGCGGACAACAATTAGCTTTACGTATTTATGATGTTACCGACATCAATCTAGAGCATCAAAGTCCCCATAGTATCCAAGAGTACCCGATCGATGAAATGGCGCGGGAATGGTATCTTCCCATCCCCGTGAGCGATCGCGCTTACACGATCGATATCGGTTATCGTTGTGGTGATGGTCGCTGGTTAGTTTTGGCTAGATCGGCATCTGTAGGTATTCCCCCTGTCTATCCCTCTGACTGGATCGAAGATATCTTCATCACTGTACCTTGGGAAGAAGAATTGGCAGGTAAAACCTTCGTAGAGCTCGTACCTCCCAGCCACAAAGCTGATGCGGTTGGTGACGCTCGTACCGCAGGTGCCGATACTACAGCAGGCGCAGGCAATGAAATTTACGATCGCATCTTCGGCAGCGGTGAATCGACTCAAATGATGCGAATTAATGGTTCGCTCTATGGTTCGATGCAGCATGGACCGTTAGAGTCGGTTAGTTCCTTTGTCTTCCCCTCTGGAGCTGGGATGTGGGCACTTCCTACTACTTCGGGCGTGAATATGTCTGGCGTGGGGATGACGGGGATTGGGATGGAAATGGATCGCAAACGTCAATTCTGGTTGATTGCAGATGCCGAATTAATCGTCTACGGTGCAACCGAACCCGATGCGACAGTTTCGATCGGCGGACGACAAATTAAGCTCAATCCTGATGGTACCTTCCGGTTCCAGATGTCCTTCCAGGATGGGAATATGGACTATCCGATCGTGGCTGTAGCTAAAGATGGCGAGCAACAACGCTCTGTCCACATGACATTCGATCGAGCTACCCCCTCACGCAATACTAATACTAAAGAGGAAGCTGTATCTGAGTGGTTCTAACTGCTTCAGTAATTAGCTAATAAAATTAGCCCCGTCGATCTTAGTAGTTGGCGGGGCTAATTTTGACAGCGATCGATAAAAATTTTCCGTTCATTTAGACTTGATTCGATCTAATATTTCTAATACTGACTTAGGTAATAATTTATCCTTGAACCAAATTACTTCGCACGGGAGATCGGCTGATTTAACTCCAGCCTTTTCGAGATTCAAGCGTTCGGAAATTGCCAAAATGAGATTATTACAGCCAGACTTGCGAACTTGAGCGAATTTTTTCTGTAAATATTCCGGTCGCCAATAACCGACAATTTCTAAAATATAACTGCGCCCATCGGGATGCACCAATCGAAAATCAGGAATCATCACACTACCAGGAATCGGCAATAGCTCTACTTCTCGCTCCAATATCCACTCAGTTTTGAGCCGATCCCAGCGATTGGCAAAAGCAGCTTCGAGCAGACTATCATAAGATTTTCCTGGCGGATAATGAGTTTCTAAACCACATTTATCGGTGAGACTATAACGCCCGACTTTAATATTCCCGGTGTAGAAATCTTTAGTTTGTAAAGTCGCACTCAAACTCCATTTAGTCACATGTAGAATTGCCGGAATTAACTTCGCGATCGCCAATCCATAGCGCGTACTAGCTTTAAATAAACTAGTCGGCCCATCTACGAGGATGGTAAATCCATGGTCGGCATCGCCTTCAATATAGGTCATCAATTGAAACAATTTTAAATAGCGAAATAACAGCTTATATTGCCCAGGTACATTACGGTGAGCATTAATAGTTAATTGACTCGCTCGATAAAATACTCCTTGAACTTGAGAGAGATTGTAGCGATGTAGTAAAGCCACCGGATCGGGTGCAATAAACTCAGTCAAAATCCGATTATCGGGTAAATCTGCATACAAACCCTGGGTAATTTGGGCGGGGAGAACTTCTTGGTTTAATTCTTGGGAAAGATTGCTTGCTAAGGTGGCTAATGTCGTCTTACTATGGTCTACCGAGGGGCTAGCAGTAGCTGCGAGGGCATAAACACGTTCGCGGAGTTCTGAGGGCGAGAGCGGGCTAACAATCTCAAATTTACTGAAGGTTTGACTCTTGAGTAAATGCGCGAATCCTCGCTTGGTCCGAAAATCGGGATTGTCTCCTTCTAGTTGCAACAGCATTTCATCTAACTGTGCTTGAGTACCGCCGACCATCGACTGAAAGCAATCGATGCTATCCATCGCCATCTGAAGATGATGAGCGTCGATTTCGATCCGCTTGGGGACGATTGATTCGCCGCTGTATCGATAAGTGAGTAGATCGCCTGGTAACATTGAGATTCGATCGTCAGGATAAATTCATTTTGACATTGTTCGCCATTTGGCGTAAATTTGGCAAGACCTGCGATCGAGATCGCTCTTAAGTTAGTCGATCTAGCGCAAGATCTGGGTTAATAGGATCGATCGGCAAGCTGCAACTGTGGAACATTAAATCGCAACTAAGTGTCTTCTTCAGCAGGACAGAATAGACATGGGTGAGTAAAAGCTGTGACGATACCGTCGATCGCGCGATCGAGTTTAACTGCCAATTGTTAGATGCTTAACCCGATCGTTTACCCTACCAGCACATTAACTTGGCTGACCGAGCATGAGAACTCTTTCTGGGTAAATATATAATACTGAGGATAAAATTTAGCCTCTAAGCCTTAAACTAGTCTATTAACCACCAACACGACGACAACTAATTATATAAATCTTCTATGAATACTGCTAGTTTGCGGATTTGCCTATACAAAAGCCTGATCTTGGGTTTGGTGCCAGTATTGGCGATCGTCAATCTCCCAGCAAGTAGTTGGGCCATTCCCGCCAAGGCAAAGAAGAACCCGCAGACTCCAGTCAAAGTTGCTAAGACAAAAAAGGCTGCTACCACTACATCCCAAAGTAACAGTTTTGCTGACTCCTATACACTCGGCCCTGGAGATCGCTTGCGGGTAGATATCTTTAACGTTCCAGAATATAGTGGTGAATTTTACGTTTTAGGCGATGGTGCGATCAACCTACCTGTCGTAGGTGCAATTCCGATTCAAGGACAGACCGTTCAAAAAGCATCTCAATTACTGACTACTTATTTCTCTCGCTATGTGAAACGACCGATCGTGACTATTAGCGTTCTAGCCCCTCGTCCCGTTCAATTTGCGATCGCTGGAGAAGTCACTAGGGCTGGATCTTATACCGTGCCTTTTACCGCCGAAAATCGACGATTCCCGAGCATCAGCCAAGCTGTCCAACTGGCAGGTGGTACCACCCAAACGGCTAATTTACGTCAACTCCAGATTCGTCGCGCCGCCACTGGCAAAATCTCTTACGTGAACCTATTCGATCTGCTGCAACGGGGTAATAGTGGACAAGACATCACGCTGCGCGATGGCGATACAGTCTTTATTCCCCGTTCTGAGAATGTGAGTGCTGCCGATCGACTGCGATTATCTGGTTCTAACCTTGCAAATCAGGATGCAACTGTTAAAGTCGCGATCTTGGGTGAAGTTGGCAAGCCAGGTACGTATACCCTAAAGGGCGAGACTGGTACTACTGCTGGTTCGTCAGGTACTGCCATCGGTCGTGTCACTCCACCTACTCTGACTGAAGCAATTAAAACAGCAGGCGGAAGTACTGCATCAGCCGATCTCACGCAGATCAAAGTCCGCCGCAATACCCGTACGGGTAACGGTC
>JBJOOY010000177.1:0-2538 GCA_046051065.1 Cyanobacteriota bacterium | reverse complement strand
CCACCTCAACTTCAACCGTTAGCAAGGAAAAAAGCCTCGCCCACAGCAGATTTGCATTACCATACATCTGCATCTGAATATCAGCAGTCAATTTTACAAGCCCAAACATATATTCAAGCTGGAGATATTTTTCAGGCTAATTTATCGCTGAGATTTAGTACTAGCACTAATCTCGATAGTTGGCAAATTTACCAACAATTGCAACAGATTAACCCCTCTCCATTTGCTAGCTATTGGCAAACTCCTTGGGGCGCAATGATAAGTTGTTCTCCCGAACGATTAGTCAAGTTAGATCGACAACATGCTACCACTCGGCCGATCGCTGGCACCAGAAAACGCGGTCGAAGTCCAGCGCAAGACAGTCAATTAGCCGCAGAATTATTAAATAATTCCAAAGAAATTGCCGAGCATATTATGCTAGTCGATCTCGAACGCAATGACTTAGGGCGCATCTGTCGCTGGGGTACGGTAGAAGTCGATGAATTACTATCGATCGAGCGGTATAGTCATGTTATGCACCTAGTTAGTAATGTGCGTGGTGAATTAGATCCCCAGTTTGACTCGATCGATCTGATTCGCGCGATGTTTCCTGGTGGCACGATTACAGGCTGTCCTAAAGTTAGATGCATGGAAATCATCGCCGAACTCGAACCCTTTCCCCGCAATCTCTTTTATGGTTCCTGTGGTTATCTCGATCGGCGCGGTAATTTAGATCTAAATATTTTAATTCGGACATTATTGTACGATCGAGGTACCGTCTGGGGACAAGTGGGTGCTGGTATCGTCGCCGATAGTCAGCCCAAACGTGAATGGCTCGAATCGCTGCAAAAATCTGCTGCTCAAATCGCTGCGTTAGGTATCATCAATTAATTGAGAAGTTACAACTGCATATATTATATAGATGTATCGATCGCCAATACGGAAGATAAATGCTGGTCTAAATCCTCACAACCGCAGCATTAATTCATAACTTATAATTTATACTTCTAACTGTGATTTCTGACGAACACTACCTCAATCATCCTACCTTCGGTTTGCTCTATCGGATCTGTGTCATTGAGGAGAACCAAGAATTATTTACCACACTCTACGCGCAGCGCATGTTTTTTGTAGTGACAAATACCACGAGTGGAATATCTTTCCAGCCTGTCACTCGTAGTGATGCCCGTTTGACGATCGATACGCGGATTCGACTACTCAGACGTAATGGTCAAATCCAAGAATCTCAAGCATTACAACAAATGATGCAACAGAATTTTCCAGGATAGGGATTTAATCGACAGTGATTCGATCGTCTAGATTCATCTGGATATAGATAGCGGGTACTTGCCAGATGAGCTAATGATAATAGCCACTAGCCACGCCAAACCTCAGTAAATTAAGAAATGCTATATCTG
Organism: Cyanobacteriota bacterium; assembly: GCA_046051065.1. Lineage (GTDB taxonomy): Bacteria > Cyanobacteriota > Cyanobacteriia > Cyanobacteriales > Chamaesiphonaceae > Chamaesiphon. The sequence goes on along the minus strand of JBJOOY010000177.1, from coordinate 1,141 downwards.
TTTCATACATCTAGATAGATATGACTGAATCGATCGCGCATAATATTGAAACTATTCGCCAAGATTTACCGCCCGCGGTGCGGTTGATGGCTGTTAGCAAACAAGTACCTGTCGCCGCAATCCGTGAAGCTTATGCGGCGGGGATCGCTGATTTTGGGGAAAGTCAGATTCAAGCAGCAGAACGAAAACAGCAAGAATTAACCGATCTACCACTGTGTTGGCATCTGATCGGACATTTACAGGCAAATAAAGTCCGGAAAGCAGTGCAGATGTTTGACTGGATTCACTCAGTCGATAGTTTAAAATTAGCCGAGCGGATCGATCGAGTTGCTGCTGAATTAAATGTGAATCCGAAAATTTGTCTCCAAGTAAAAATTTTGCCCGATCCCGACAAGTATGGATGGGCGATCCCCGCGTTATTGGCAGACTTACCACAGCTTGCAACATATACGCATATAGACATTCGCGGTTTAATGTCAATTCCACCATTGGGTTTAACTATCGCTCAAACTCAAGCATTTTTCGATCGAACACGAGAGCTCAGCCAGCAGATCGCAGCTTGCGCTTCAGTCCAAGATAGCCTTAACATGCAGATGTCAGAGTTATCGATGGGGATGTCAGGTGACTATCACCAAGCAATTGCTGCGGGCGCAACCACGATTCGACTGGGAAGTATTATCTTTGGAAATCGCCTGAAACCATAAAGATCTGCTATTTAAACAATCGATCCGCTGTATCAAAATTATCAATTAGATTTAATTGTTAAGCATAATGGCTGATTATTTCAATTCTTGTGGTATTATTCTTAGATAATCTGACAAAATCGGTCTATCATCACTGCTAAAGTACTCAAATTCATGGTACTGGCATTGGCAAGCTCGATCTATTGCCAGATCGACAGGAACTAACCGAAGCCGATCGATCGCCGTTTGAAACATTTCAACCAGCCTTCAGCGGATATTTGGTCACCACACAGTCAATAGCATCTAACCTAAATAGTGCGTAGGAGTAATCAAAAGTGAGCGTTTTAAGCAAATTCAAAGATTTCATGGGTTTGAATGACGAAGAAGATTTTGGCGATTACGATGAAACAGAAGAGGCGTATCGTGCAGAGTATCACATGCCGGAAAATCCAACTCCT
>JBJOOY010000176.1:0-3528 GCA_046051065.1 Cyanobacteriota bacterium | reverse complement strand
GGTTTTATCCCGCCCTACGAATCTACCGTCACTCAAAAGCTTCAGGATCTAGGCGCAATATCCCTCGGTAAAACTAACCTCGATGAATTTGCGATGGGCAGTTCCACCGAAAATTCTGCCTATCAAGTCACCGCCAATCCCTGGGATTTAGAGCGAGTACCAGGGGGTTCCTCCGGTGGTTCGGCGGCGGCTGTAGCTGGGGGAGAATGCGTTGTCTCGCTCGGTTCCGATACTGGCGGCTCGATTCGTCAACCAGCAGCTTTTTGTGGCGTGGTGGGGCTAAAACCGACCTATGGGCTAGTTTCACGATTTGGGTTGGTGGCTTATGCTTCTTCTTTGGATCAAATCGGGCCATTTGCGCGGACGGTAGAAGATGCGGCAATATTATTAGAAGCGATCGCGGGTTACGATGCACACGACTCTACCAGTCTCAAAGTCGAAATTCCTAAATATTCCCAATTACTCACCCCAGACTTACCCAAAGGTTTGAAAATCGGCATCGTTACCGAAACATTTGGTGAAGGTTTAGATCCGCAAGTGGCGGCATCTGTCAGAACCGCGATCGAGCATTTTCGATCGCTCGGTGCAGAAATTCAAGAAATTTCCTGTCCCCGTTTCCGCTACGGGTTGCCCACATATTATGTCATTGCTCCTTCCGAAGCATCAGCGAATTTAGCCCGTTACGATGGCGTAAAATACGGTTTCCGCGCCGAAGCCGATAATCTGATGTCGATGTATACCCAAACCAGAGCCGCCGGATTTGGTGCAGAAGTCAAACGCCGGATTATGCTCGGTACCTATGCCCTATCGGCGGGTTATTACGATGCTTATTATCTTAAGGCACAAAAAGTGCGGACGCTGATCAAACAAGACTTTGAAACGGCGTTCAGTCAGGTGGATATTTTAATTACGCCAACCGCACCGACGACAGCATTTAAAGCTGGCGAAAAAACTGCCGATCCGTTGAGTATGTATCTCTCGGATTTGATGACGATTCCGGTAAATCTAGCGGGATTACCTGGAATTAGTATTCCTTGTGGTTTTGACGATAAAGGAATGCCGATCGGGTTGCAATTACTCAGCAATGTCTTGCGCGAGGATCTATTGTTACAAGTCGCACATGTGTACGAGCGATCGAACGACTGGTATACTCGATCGCCTGGATTATGAACGATCGAATTACGATTATTGGTGCTGGTGCTTGGGGTGGGGCATTAGCAAATCTCACGCAGATTAATGGATATATGCCGACGGTTTGGTCGCGAAATTGTGGTACAGAATTAGCCAAAGATGTGCGCGATCGCGTGGCGATTATTTCGGCAGTTTCGATGTCGGGAGTGCGCTCGGTTATCGATCGATTGCAAGGCTCGATCGAGCCACAACAAATAATTGTCACTGCAACTAAAGGGTTAGATGCTAATACTAATTCTACCCCCGCTCAACTGTGGCAAGCGGCATTTCCAGCTAATCCGATCGTCGTTTTATCAGGGCCAAATTTATCGTTAGAAATTAAACAAGGTTTACCCGCCGCGACAGTAGTTGCTAGCGATCGATCTGATGCTGCAACTCAAATTCAAACAATCTTTTCATCGCCTAAATTTCGAGTTTATACTAATGACGATCCAATCGGTATAGAAATTGCCGGAACTGTGAAAAATGTCATCGCGATCGCGGCGGGTACTTGCGATGGTTTAAAATTAGGAAATAATGCTAAAGCTGCACTCCTAACGCGCGGATTGACAGAAATTATTCGGATCGGTCGATATTGGGGAGCTAAAACCGAAACCTTTTATGGATTGTCGGGCTTAGGCGATTTACTCACGACCTGTAATAGTCCCCTCAGCCGTAATTATCAGGTGGGTTATGGATTAGCACAAGGAAAAACTTTAGCCGAAATACTCGCAGATTTACAAGGTACAGCCGAGGGAATTAATACAACTCAAGTGTTAGTCAAAATCGCGATCGAACATGATATTTACATGCCAATTACGGTATTAGTCGATCGATTATTACAGGGGCAAATTACAGCTCAAGCAGCGATCGTGGCATTAATGCAACGCGATCGAAAGTCAGAATATTAAGATGATATTTTATCCCATAACTGACTGTGTCGATAGTTATTGGAACGATAAGCAAGGCTTATCACCATAAAGACAGGAGATCCCAATAAAAGCACCAAATTATCTGGCGATCGATCGACGCGGATAATTTACAGGCAAAAGCTTCAGCATCTGGCTACCCAGCGCGAAGTTGAGAGCCACTAAGATAAAGGGGTCATGCCGCAATGCTGACGAAACTATCGACAATCCATAAACGATCGAGAGGATGTTCGAGTATAATAGAACATTAGCATTAATTTATACTCGATCGTTTCGATAAGTTTTTTTAGAGCGGCGACTCATGAGAGAATAGTAAGTTACTAGTTAATTTTTTAAACGTTGACTCTCTATTTAGAGAGGCTACGCCAGCAGGTAATTAATCTGAGCACCTTTTTAATTCAGGGGCATCACATTTCACTTGTAATCAGTAACATAGGTATTTGAGTCATCATGCAAGTAGGCGACCGCGTTCGAGTTAGTACATCCGTAGTTATTTATCATCACCCCAAACATCGAGGCGTTGCCTTCGACATCAAAGATCGAGCAGGCACGATCGACAAAATTGCTACGGAATGGAAAGGTCGGCCTGTCAGTGCTAATTTTCCGCTAGTGGTCAAATTTGATGATGATAAACTAAGAGCGCACATGCGTGCGGATGAATTGGAAAAGATCTAGGGATAGTGCTCACCAAAGTAACCGATAAAACCAGTTTTCTACAACATCGCCCCAGACTGATTGGGAGAAAACAGTTGCAGCGGTGTGGCGACAGTTGGCACGATCGATCTCATCTAGCCTACCGATCGCCGTCACTAAGCCATCTACACTGTCTGGTTCGACTAAAAATCCAGTTTTACCATCTTCGACGATTTCCGCAGTGCCCCCGCGCCGATAAGCGATGACTGGAACGCCACAAGCGAGGGCTTCAATTGCAACATTTCCAAAGGCTTCGACCCAGCGAGGTGTCATTAACATACCGCGACAGGTGCGGAGCGATCTTTGTAACTGATGAGTGGGGAGAAATCCGAGATATTCGATCGGGGCGGTGGGATAATCGCGTTGAATTTGCTCCCAGTAAGCTGGATCTTGAATTTTGCCCATAATCTTGAGCTTGATGCCCGTGCGTTGGGCAGCGGCTACAGCATCTTCGAGGGCTTTTTCGGGGGAAATTCGGCCTAACCATGCCAGCTCGTTGTTTGGCGTGTCACAGTACTCATATAGAGCCGGATCTACGCCACTCCCACCGATCGGTAGGCACAGATCGGCAAAGCTAAATGTCTCGGCTTGGGTGCGCGTACAGACCCCAATCGTGCCCGGAAAATCGATCGCGACACGTTCGATCGCTAAATCGATCGCATCAATCTGGGCACCCATACTCACAAAATGCGCGATCGGGATGTGGAAGAAGGGTGTGAGATAAAATGGCAGCCAA
>JBJOOY010000175.1:0-5030 GCA_046051065.1 Cyanobacteriota bacterium | reverse complement strand
GTTTGACAATTTGGTCGGTACCTTTTTGGAGGTTATCGATGCCATCTGCTGTATCTTTCATTGCCTGTTGACCCTCTGCTACTGCCGATTTAGCCAATTGAACCGCAGCGTCTGTATCGATCGCTTGTTGGCGCGAATCGGCGGTGAGGGCATTAATATTATCCATCAGCAACTGGACGGCTCCAACTTCGGTAGTTTGAGATTGTGCTTGTTGAGCTGTCTCCATTGCTACCTGTTCGAGTTGACTGGCATCAGTGGTAATAGTCCGTGTGGTATTTACTACTGTAGAAATAATCCGATCGAGCGATTCAATCGATCGGTTGAGAGTGTCGGATACCAATCCAGTGACACGTTCGTTCACCTCTGCCTCCACGGTCAGATCGCCTTCTTCGATCGCGCAAACTACATCTAAAATATGATTGACATCTGCCTGTAATAATTCGCTTTCCGATCTAATTTGTTGTTCTTGTCGAGTTCTGATCTCTACTTCCCCTGCTAGCTCTTGGTTAAGTTGGAGCAGATCCGCACGTGATGCAGCCAGGGATGCTTGAGCTTGTTGGCGATCGCGAATATAATCCCGCACTGCGGATAGGACTAAAACCCAACTGGCGAGCAGGATCGGTAAAGTTATGCCAGCAAACGCGATTGACACCAATAACTGCTGCTGATAATTTGCGAGTTCTCGGGCGATCGATTTATCGACTTTCTCCAATACCAAATTATTTTGATCGCTAAATATTTTCTTCTGGGTCGTATATTCATCCCCCATTAGGAGCTGATAAGCTTCCTTTCGCTTACCTGCCTTAATCAATTTGAAAGATTTGTCTTCTAATGCAAACAATTTATCCGCCGAAGTATCGGTTTTCCTTGCCTCCGCAGCTAACTCTGGAGTTACCTTTGCTAATAATTGTTTCTGTGTTGCTAATGAAGTTGGGAGATAGTTTTGATAGCTTTTTTCCCATTTCAAATCTCCGGAATATACTACTAGCCAGGTGGTCAAAGTGAAAAATACATCGTTACGGATTAATTCTCCAGATATTTTTTTTAGCTCAAACTGTCGTGTCACGGTCGATCCAAAGCTCTTGTAAATACTCCAGATATTATACGTTGAGATGCCAGTCAAGAGCATACTACCTGAGATCGTGACGATAATTGTCCCGATTAAGCGATCCCTAACAAAGTTCTTGATTCGCTGTAACGGATTAATCGATGTTGATTTTTGTCCTTGATCGAAAGGAAGCTTATTTGGTTTAATTTTCATAAGGTAGATGATTGGATAAAATCGATGTTCGATCTGCCTGAGTAACTAAATTCTCTGCTAATGTTGAGTTCTTGATAACTCAACTAGCTGCTAGTCAATCGCGATTAGTTACTAGCTGAGTTGATATTTTGGTGCTGCGGCAATTGCTTTATGTTCATTAGATTTAGGTAAGATATTAAGGGTGGTGGAACTTGGTAGTCTAAAGATTTGAATATGACTGAGCAGCTCGATCGATAGATCGTTCATTTCGCTAGAGATCGATCGAGCCATCTGCGATTGCTCATCGATTTGAGCCGAGAGAGTGGCAATAGCGGCGATCGATTTAGCGGTGGAATCGGCAGAATCGACAATCGTTTGACTGGTTTGAGAGACTACTACTCCAGTTTGCACTACCGCCCCAGTTACAGATTGGACGTTGATGAATACCTCGCGAGTGCGCTCGATCCCTTGGGTAAAGCTATTCACTAATCCACCCAAGCGTTGGATTTCTCCATCTACCTCAGCTACGACTTTATTGATTTGAGTGTTGCTTTGTTCGAGACTAGTCAGACCTTCATTAGTTTGTTGCGCCAGTTGACTGACTTGATCGGCGATCGATTCAAATTCCCGAGCGACTGCTTCAAACTGCCGAGGATCGCGCTGTTCGGCAGCACGAGCGGCAACCAGGGATGCATTGAGCGCTAAGATCTGGGTTTGAGTGGCAATGTCAGATTGAGTGTAAACAAATTTGTCGGCCAATCCGATAAATTCCCCCAGTGCTTTCATCTGTTGGACGATCCGATCGCTACCTTGCTGTAAGATCCCAATTTCACGATCGAGTGACTCGATCGTGATTTCCCCAGCAGTAACGGCAGATTGCAGCGATACCAACGATCGATTGTTATCAGCTAACTGAGCTGCGGCACTATTAGCAGATTGACGCACAGTTTCAGTCAAGGCAAGAACCCGCTCTACCGATTTAGTTTGAGCGCTAGTATTGCGCGCAACATCAGCAGCCAATTCGTCTTGCTGATTGCTACTGAAGGCTACCTGCTGTGTCCCCATCGATACTTGGGCAAACACCAATCCCAATCTAGTTACCATCTGATTGAGAACGTCGCTCACCAATCCGGTGGGACGATTGTTAACGTTAGCCTTAACTGTAAAATCACCAGACTCGATCCGCGATACCACCGCTAATAATTCTTCAATATCCCGTTCCAAGATGTCTCGTGCTGCTTGTAAGGTTTTCTCTTGTTGTTGGTACAATTCACCTTCTCTATACCTCACCTCATCCAAGGAAATCAAGTTTTTCTGTCCCTGCTCGATCGCCATTAACGATGCCTGCCGATCGCGAATATAGTCGCGTACCGCCGCCCATACTAACATCCAGCTTCCCAATAGCAAAGGTAATGTCACCCCAGCAAAAATCATCGACGCCAATAATTGCTGCTGATACTTATCGAGTTCCCCCTGAATCGATTGCTCGACTTTAGCTAAAACCTGATTGTTACCATCTGAAAATATTTTCTTTTGCTTAGCATACTCTTGCCCCGAAATAATGGCAAAAGCTTCCTTTTGCTTGCCCTGCTTAACCAAGTTAAAAGCTTGTTTTTCTAATGCAAACAATTTATTCGCCGAAGCCTGGGTCTTCTTTGCCTCCGCAGCTAACTCCGGTGTCACCTTTGCTAACAATTGTTTCTGCGTTTCTTTTGAAGTTGGGAGATGTTCGTTGTAGCGGTTTTCCCACTTTAAATCTCCAGAATATGCTAACAGCCAAGTGGTCGATGTTAAAAATTCATCATCATATATTAATGTTTTAGCTATTTTTTCTAACTCAAACTGACGTGTTACCGTCGATTGAAAGCTATTATAGATACTCCAAATATTCCAAGTTGAAGTGCCAGCTAGCAACAAACTCCCCGCGATCGTTAGGGTAATCGTTTTCAGTAAATTGTTCCGAATCAAGTTTCTGATGACCTGTAAGGGAGCAAGTATAACTAAGCCTGTTTTGCCTATGTCTGATTGAGTTGAATCGCTGTTCATAAAAAGAGTAGTTGATAAAGATCTTAAGTGCAGTAATTGCTAGTTGTTATCTCCAACGTTTTGGCTGCCAGATGTCTGCGGGAATTAGTTCGGGGTGCAGTAATACCATGTTTGAGGTGGATGTCGGTGTAGTAGTAAATAAATCTGCTGGCAATTTATCACGGGTGCTACTAGTAATCGCCCGATCGACAATGATGCCAATATTTGCTAACGATCCGGCTGTTTGATTTAACCTGACCACTTGCAATCGTTCGGCGAGAGAAAAATTTGCCACTTTAAGTAGCCGAGCGGCAGCAATCAGGGGGGTAATCTGACCATTGTGGTCGATCGTTCCTACCATCAGGGGATTATAAAATGGCAAGTCGAGGAGTTGTGGGCGATCGATGCGCAAAATTTCAGCTACCCACACTGCCGGAAATACTAGCGTATACCGTTCGACTTGGGTCAAAATAAACCGATTGCACAGGGCACCAGCTTCACCAGCGGCTAAAACTGTTTGGGTCGCAACTTGATGAGTGAGATCGTTAGCAGTAATAGCAGTCATAATTGTTACTAAATATATGTGCAGGTATTGCCGCGTGGGTGTTTTAGCGTTACTATCGATCGTGCCAATCCCCGTCTTATGTCCTCAAAGCTTAGAACTAAGACTTGGATTCTAGATCTTCTAGGGTGGGAATTCTGGCTAAGACTTGTTCGATACTTTCTCGCGTGACTGGCTTAGGTAAATAATCATTAGCGCCAGCTCGATTGATGCCATAATTCATTTCAATTTGCGTTCTTTTGGTAGAACAGAAAACCACGTATTGTTTGGCAGTATTGAGATTCATCCGTAAAGATCTCAAAAATTTATAACCATCTTGCTCTGGCATGACTACATCGAGAAATACGACATCATAGACACCAGTTTCGATTTTATTTAATGCCAGTGCGGGCCTGTCGTACTGATCCACAACATGTCCTAGCGATCCTAATAAGGAAGCTAAGGCATGACGATCGACAGAACTATCATCAATAATTAAAAATCGCATAACCTTGCTAGTACCTTTAGTTATTGGCATGTGAATTTGTTGTTATTGCAGTCACTGTTTTCAATAGCTTGGGGAGTAATTCCTCAATCTGAGCTTGGAAATCCTGAACTGCGGTAGCAGTCAATGGTTTAGTGAGAAAATCACATCCACTCCACTGCGCTCTGAGTCGATTCGAGAACTTGTGTTCCCCAGTCAAAATTGCCATCGGAATTTTGGCGAGGTCGGGTTGTTGACGAATTTGTTTGATTAGCTCAAATCCATTCACACCAGGCATGTTGAGATCGATAAAAATTGCTGCTGGTTTGACTTTGACGATCGTCTCGATCGCGTTTTCCGCTTGTTGACAAACTACCACCGCATAGCCCAGCGCCGATACTAACTGTTGAAACTGAGCTAGCATCACCGGGGAGTCATCGATCGCCATAATCGTGATTGGTGGCTCTGGTTCTGGCTCTGCGGGGGGTAGTCTAAACTCAATCATGCCTCTTCTCACCAATTTGGCAAACATACCCGCGATTTCTAGCGGATCTTTAGCCATCTCAACCGCAATTGCATCGAGATTATTACCCGATTTCACCAAAATTTCAATTCGCTGCTGTTGACCTGCTGGAATTTTAGCTTTGACCATCATCTCAAGATTGAGGTTTGGAATTAACTTCATCGAGGGGACGCGCGGCTTTAATTCTTTCCACATCAATCGTCTCTGTTTAGCTTCA
>JBJOOY010000174.1:0-2742 GCA_046051065.1 Cyanobacteriota bacterium | reverse complement strand
AGAAATTGCCGAAACGATCTATTCAACCGTTCTTGAATTTCGCCGATATCCATGCTAAGTTCATCATTTAGACTTGCTTGCAATCGATCGATCTGTGCGAGGCTATCTGCACGCAAGGTGGTGAGATTAACATCAGTTAAATTTACCTCTGACTGGCGATCGACATTGACGATCTGATTACTATCCATGCGATTGCCTCTCGATCCTTTAAACTCTATACCTAACTCTAATTAATTCAATTTGCAGTTGCAACGTGACCGCGATCGATCTGGGCGACGATTAGCCGTTCGAGCATTGCTACGACTGCTACCATCTTCATTTTATCCTAGTTCTCGATCGAGCTAGAGCGATCCGCTCAAGTTAGCAAATAATCGCTCGACCAAATCTAAATTTTTATTCCCTGGCGCTACTTCTACCCCACTAGAAAGATCGATCCCATCTGGATGCACTTGACTCAACGCCGTCCGAATATTATCCGGAGTTAACCCTCCAGCTAATAGCCACGGAATCGGCGGTTTAAAGGTCGATAACTGCTGCCAATCGAGAGTTTGTCCCGTTCCACCCAATGCATCGGGATGATAGGCATCTAAGAGCAAACTATCGACAACGCCACTATAAGTCTGAATCAGCGCCAAATCACTGCTACTTCGCACGCGCATGGCTTTGATAATTTCGGTATCTGGTAAAACTTGACGTAACTCTTGGCAAAATTCGATCGATTCAGTGCCATGGAGTTGGACGGTATTTAAGTTTGTCAATGTTACCACAAATGAAATTGTTGTAACCGAAAAATCGGCAAATACACCCACAGTATTTACTCGATCAGATAGCTGCTCGACTAACGGCTCTAATCGATCGAGTTTGAGATGACGTGGCGAATTAGGCACACAAATAAACCCTAAATCCGTTGCCCCAATCGCCGCAATTGCTAGCCCTTGCTCGACATTCGTAATCCCACAAATTTTGGTCCGCATCACTTCTCACCTTAAGTGTACCCACTCAAATTTAATCCCAAATAGATCGACCTCGCCACCCACTAGCACCCGATCGCCATTCGCGCTCAAGCTCAAAATATCAAGAAATATATCTATTTTTGCCAATATTTGTTAAATATTGTTGGTTTGGGATCCCGAACTGGCTAATAATTAGCTGCATGAGTTTTGAAAATACAGGAATTAAAATCTTTGTTTTACAACTCGATCGTTGCCGCAATTCCCCATACCGAACCTTGGGGTTTCAACACCGCTGCGGTGATGATTAGCTGCAATGTCGTCGTTGCGATCGGTCGATTTATCCGCACCAATTCTGCCAGCAGTCCAAGTTTACCAGTCGGAGAACTGAGACTGTTTCGGAACTTCAATCTCCCCGAACTACTCGCCACAATGAGTTTCGGGCATATACTCGGGGTTGGGATGATGCTGGGGTTAACTAATATAGGGGTGATTTAATCGCTGCTGCTTACCACCAACATCATCTAATTTTGAGACGATCGTTCATACCATGCTAAGATTTTTAATTTATAGGAGTATATTATGTTACATTCTGCTTGGTTAGTTGCTGTTGCTGTTCCCATGAGCCAACCCTGGTCGCAGACAGTTGCGATCGTCATGGTTGCGGGTAATATCCTGGGTCTACTCGCAGCAACTAGTTCCAAAGTAAAAGCTGGCCCTGCTCTAGCTGGCGGTTTTACAGCGGCTCAACTAGTCGGTGGTACTTGTTTTGGTCACATTCTCGGTGCAGGTGCAATCCTTGGTTTGACTCGCATTGGTGTAATTTAATTCTAGTTCATCTAGCTAAAATACCCCTCGATATCCCTTCACTGACAGTGGAGGGATATTTTTACACAGGTTGACATTTACCAGCCCGAATTAAACCCACCCGTTTAGCAGTGGCTTCTGACTGTGACGCAAATGGCCCCCATCGATCGATAAATTCTACTTCCGCAGCATCGATCTCCGTTTGAGTGACAATCTGACAGGTGCTATTAGCGATTTTAACAATGTACCAAGTGGTGGTTGGTTCGGAGGCAGGAGAATTATCACTCATAAATTAAATGCCGTTGGCGATTATCTGGTGCTAATTTACCAAGTTGGATCGTCATAACAATGTACGATCGTTTCGGATTCACCGATCGGGACGGATGTCAGACAGGCGCGAACTGGGTGTTCTTTTCCTGCTATTTCAACCTCACAAGCATGACAAGAACCCATCAAACAGCCTGTCGGAATTGATACCCCAGCTCGCTGGGCAACATCAAGTAATGGCTCGCCCGGTTCAGCTTTGACACTGACACGATCGGGTAAAAAGTGCACGGTTACAGACATATGTTAGTTGTTAGTATTAAATAAAAACTAGGTGAGAGATTTACTCAACATAATCAATTTATTTGCCAAGAGCGATCGCACATCAGCAATTGATAATTCGATCGATTTTAAAATATCGCCAACTGATAATTGCTGCTCGTAATTTTTGTCACAAGCTTGCATAAAGGCAAATTCAGGATTGGATAAATTAACTAATTTCCAGTCACAATTAAACACATGCTGGCTTTCCCAGCCTTCCAGACAGGTATGACGATGGGGTATAGCTGCCAGTAAAATCTCGTCTTGCGACCAATCTATCCGTGCGGGTAGTGGTGGTTTGGCAAGGAAAAATTCATAGTGAGCGACCTCTGGATCGAGTAATTCGATCAGGCGATATTGTTGGCGAATATCTAACTTTTTAGCGCGATTGAGTGCTTAG
>JBJOOY010000173.1:0-2896 GCA_046051065.1 Cyanobacteriota bacterium | reverse complement strand
CTAGATGCTGTCCTTATCTCTAAAGTAGATCGATAAGTTGAGGAACTTGTGAAGAAAGCTGACTATTTCCGATCGCAGCGACAACTAATGCCAAATAAGGTATAATTTTCACATGGAAGATAAGCCAATTAATTGGATCGGTAGCTCCAGAGATGATGTCAGTTCATTTCCTGAAGATGCTCGACGCAAAGCTGGTTTTCAACTGCGTGCGGTGCAGCGTGGTGAAGATCCTGTCGATTTCAAGCCGATGTCTACTATCGGCAAAGGGGTTCAAGAAATCCGAATTCGGACAGAAGATGCTTACCGCATATTTTATGTAGCGCGGTTTGAGGAAGCAGTATATGTTCTTCACATATTTCAGAAGAAGACCCAAAAAACATCAAAGCAGGATCTTAAAACTGGTCAGCAGCGTTATCAGCAGATGATGGAGTATCGAGAATCTCAAGTACAAAAGGATAATTCTAATGAGTGATGTAATTAAAGGCAGTAGTAATATTTTTGAAGATTTAGGATTTGAAAGTCAAGAAGCTGCTAACCTTAAAATTCGCGCAGACCTAATGCTAGATTTGATCCAGTTCATTCGATCAAAAAACTGGACTCAAGCAGAAGCTGCGATCTTTTTTTGTGAAACACAACCGCGTATTAGTAATCTAATGAATGGTGATATTGAAAGATTTGCGATCGATAAATTAGTTCAAATGCTGTCACAAGCAGGTATGGATGTACGAGTCTTGGTAACGGCAAAAGCCAATCAATAGATCGTAACTATCAAACTCTAGTTTGCATCTCTCTTCAATCCGCTGTTCCAAAGCTTGCCGATCTGTGTCACGATCGGGTAATTAGTATTTGAAAAATGAGCCGATGAGAATTCTGGTAGTTGAAGACGATCCTGGGATTGGGTTTCTGCTGGAGACTCTGTTGGTAAGCAATAAATACGTTGTCGATGTGGCAACAGATGGACAAGCAGGCTTGGATCTGAGCGCAGCTTATGAATATGATGCTGTTGTGCTAGATGTCACCTTACCCAAGAAAGATGGGATCAGTGTCTGTCGGGAGATTCGCGCTGGCGGCAATACCGTACCAATCTTACTCCTGACTAGCCTTGACTCCCCCGCAGATCGCACCAGAGGGCTAGATGCGGGAGCTGATGACTATTTGGGTAAACCATTCGATCGAGATGAGTTACTCGCCAGACTACGGGCACTATTGCGCCGCGCTCACGCACCGTCAGTGCCAATTTTAAGCTGGGGCGATTTACACCTCGATCCGGTGAGTACGAATGTAACTTTTGGCAATCGATTAATCCCCGTTACTCCCAAGGAATATGCTTTATTAGAGCTATTTCTCCGTAACAGCAAGCGGGTATTTAGTTGTAATGCTATTCTCGACCATCTCTGGTCTTACGAACCGCCTGGTGAAGAGACGATCCGCACGCATATTAAAGGTTTACGCCAAAAACTCAAGCAAGTGGGAGCCGCAGCCGATTCGATCGAAACTGTGTACGGCATTGGTTATCGACTCAAACCCCTCGATCCACCTGGGGCAAACTTATTAACTGAAACCTGGGAGAAATTTAAAGGACAAGTTCACGAACAAGTTGCGGTATTAGAACAACTCGCTGTCAGGTTTTTGCACCAAGATCTGCAAGCTGATTGGCAGATGATCGGCAAAAATATCGCCCACTCCCTCACTGGTTCCCTGGGGACATTTGGCTTTTCGCTGAGTTCGGAATTAGCTCGCCAAATTGAGAAATTACTTGGTGGTGAGCAAGATTTGACGAGAGAACAAGGGCAATTATTATTTTCACTCGTCACAGCTTTACGCGAAGAACTAGATCGACCGATCGCGACTACTGATTTACACAGTTTTACACCCGATTTGGCAACAGATATTCTCTTAGTATCAGCAGATAAAGATCTCAATCGTGAGATCCAATCGATGGCAACCGAGCGCGGTTGGAATGTCCAAATTGTACCGACAATTGCAGCAGCAAGATCCCAACTCCATCACGATCGCGCTCGCAGTATTTTACTCACATCGACGGCAATTGAGCAGACAGATGAAGTGCTAGGCTTATTGGTGGAAATCAATAAACAAGTACCATTAGTCCCCGTTATTGCCCTCACCGATCCCGATCGATTAGATCCTGCTTTACATCAATTAGGGAATTGGATCAGTATTTGCCCGACTAAAATTGCCGATCTGATGGACTCGATCGATCGGGCGATTATGGAGGCAGAATCAACTCAAACTCATGTATTAGTAGTTGATGACGATCTGAAGATTTTGGCGATTCTCCGCGCATTATTAGTACCCTGGGGCTTTAAGATTACGACCTTAGCCGATTCCCAAAAATTCTGGGAGATATTACCGATTGTCAAACCAGATTTAGTAATTTTGGATGTCGAAATGCCGATCGTTAGTGGTTTGGATTTATGCCAGTCGATCCGCGATCGATTTGAGTGGGCTACTTTACCAATTATCTTTCTCACCGCTCATACTGAACCAACACTAATTCATCAAGTTTTTGCGATCGGGGCTGATGACTTTATCACTAAGCCTGTAATTGGACCAGAAATTATTGCTCGAATTACTAATTTGATGGAGCGTCAGCAGTTACAAAAATTAAAATCTACTCAATGGCAACGAATTGATGCAGAGCGTGCGAAGTTGGCAACTAGGGATAAAATTCAAGCAGCGTTAATGGCGATTAATACTGCGGTATCAGCAGATAACATGCTCCAGACTCGGCAAAGTCAATCGATTCTGGAACAGGTAGATATATTATGCCAATTACTGCTAGATAATCCTAATTTAGGGTAGGGCTAAACTTTTAGAACTCGAATGAAATTATAGATACATTAAAATAGGTATAGATGTCTACCGAGACAGTAAA
>JBJOOY010000172.1:0-3501 GCA_046051065.1 Cyanobacteriota bacterium | reverse complement strand
TAATCCCAGACATCACATGTTTGATGGTGCTATCTTTACCTGCGGCATCCATCGCTTGAAAAATGACTAAGACAGCAAATTTATTATGTGCATAAAGAACCTGTTGATATTCTGCTAACTTTTCGATCCCCGCTGCTAATTTAATTTTAGCTGCCTCCTTATCCAAAAATTCTCCAGTGTAGGCTGAATCGTAATCTGCCAGGTCGATTTTCTGACTAGGCGAAACCAACATTTTTTGCTCTTTTTTCATTTATCGATCGCTTGTATTCTCAATGAGGTGTCGATTGTATTTGGCTGTCGATCGCAAAATCACCCTCAATCTTAATCAGTTTTTAACCTTAATTAGGGGCGATAGCGGTTTACTTGTTTGCCCTTGTCCTGATACATTGAGCGAAGATTGGCTCATAAAATTAATAGCTTTAGCAAGTATTTATGAAAGTCCTGGTGATTGGCGGTGATGGTTATTGTGGGTGGGCAACTGCGCTATACCTGTCCAACCGAGGGTATGAAGTCGGCATTTTGGATAGTTTGGTGCGGCGACATTGGGATTTAGAGTTAGGTGTAGAGACACTAACACCAATATCGACCATCCATCAGCGGATTTATCGCTGGCAAGAATTGACTGGCAAATCGATCGATTTATTTATCGGCGATATTAACAATTATGACTTCCTCCACAGATCTTTACAAAAATTCCAACCCGAAGCCGTAGTCCATTTTGGCGAGCAGCGTTCGGCACCATTTTCGATGATCGATCGAGAGCATGCGGTATTGACGCAGGTCAATAATGTTGTTGGGAATCTCAACCTGTTGTATGCGTTGCGCGATGATTTTCCGGATTGTCATTTGGTCAAATTAGGCACGATGGGTGAATACGGTACGCCCAATATCGACATTGAAGAAGGATACATTACGATCGAGCATAATGGCCGCAAAGATACTTTACCCTACCCCAAACAGCCAGGCTCCTTCTATCACTTGAGTAAAGTTCACGATAGTCACAACATCCATTTTGCCTGCAAAGTTTGGGGTTTGCGCGCTACAGATCTCAATCAAGGGGTGGTGTATGGGGTGTTGACAGAAGAGACGGGGATGGATGAAATCTTGATCAACCGTCTGGATTATGATGGTATTTATGGTACAGCCCTCAATCGCTTCTGCATTCAAGCCGCGATCGGGCATCCGCTCACAGTGTATGGTAAAGGCGGGCAAACTCGTGGCTATCTAGATATTCGCGATACAGTCCGATGTGTCGAACTGGCGATTGCCAATCCAGCTAACCCAGGCGAATTCCGCGTCTTCAATCAGTTTACCGAGCTGTTTAGTGTCAATGATATCGCACACAAGGTCAAGCAAGCAGGGATTGCCATCGGCTTAAAAGTAGAAATTAGCGAGCTAAATAATCCCCGCGTCGAATCCGAATCGCACTACTTCAATCCGAAAAATACCAATCTCCTCAACTTGGGACTTCAACCCCATTTCTTATCAGATTCTCTGCTCGATTCCCTGCTGAATTTTGCCATTAAGTATCAACATCGTGTCGATCGATCGCAGATCTTGCCCAAAGTTAATTGGAAAAGAGTGTAGAGATTAGTAAACAGGGATTAGAGTCGATCGGGAATTTCTCCACCCTATCCCCTATCCCCTATCCCCTATTCCCTTTTCCCTCACTCTCGATCGCCCGATTGAGGTAATATAATGGAAAATCAGATACTGTGTTGAGAGAAATATAATTATATGAAACGGTTTGCCCGTCTACTCGTCGTCGTTAGTCTCTGCTGGGCTTGTTTGTTTGGTGTTACTCAACAAGCAATGGCGGCTACCTGGAATAGCTCGATGATATTGGCTTCCTCTCCAGCAACTGGAGAAGAAATCCGCAACAGTGCTGACAGCAAATTAAGCACTGAATTTGGTAAAAAAATTGATTTAAATAATACTAATGTTCGAGCATTTCGCAAGTATCCCGGCCTATACCCAACCCTAGCACGGAAGGTTGTAGATAACGCTCCTTACAAGAGCGTCGAAGATGTCTTGAATATTGCTGGTTTGAGCGAAAAGCAAAAAGAAATGCTCACTGCTAATCTGGATAAATTCACGCTGACTACTGTAGATGATACTTTCACCGAAGGTGGCGATCGCTATAACAACGGTTATTACTAAATAATTAATTAGTTATTCACATTTTATCCTTATTGCCATCCCCCACCCATCTCCGGGTGGTTTTTTTATGTCGATCGTCACAGATAATAGTGAATAGTAAATAGTAGACAGACATGCAAGCGCGTCTATATATAATTTCTAGCCACTACTTCCTATGCCCTTAACTAACAACTTTGATATCATCGTCGTGGGAGCTGGTGCGGCTGGATTATACTCCGCATTGTGTCTACCAGCCTCGCTTAGGGTCGCGATCGTCAGTAAAGCTAGTTTACCTCGATCGGCAAGCGATTGGGCGCAGGGCGGGATTGCAGCGGTAGTAGATCCGCAAGATTCGGTAGACTTGCATATCGCCGATACCTTACGCGCGGGAGTGGGATTATGCGATCGAGATGCAGTAGAATTTCTCGTTACCCATGCGTCGAAATGTATCGATTCGCTCGTACATTTTGGTGTAGGATTCGATCGATCGGGTAAAAATTTAGCTTTAACTCTAGAAGCAGCCCATTCCCATCCCCGAGTTTTACATGCAGCGGATACCACGGGGCGAGCCTTAGTGAGTACTTTAGTCGATCGAGTATTGGCACAATCGAATATTACCGTACTTACCCACGCTTTTGCCCTGGATTTATGGCTAGAAGCTGGAAGATGTCAGGGGATTAGTTTGTTGTATCAAGGCAAAATTACCTGGGTGCAAGCCACCGCCGTTATTTTAGCGACAGGTGGTGGCGGACAAGTTTACGCTCAGACGACCAATCCTGACGTGAGTACGGGGGATGGCGTGGGGATGGCGCATCGTGCTGGCGCACTGTTACGCGATCTAGAATTCGTGCAGTTTCATCCCACCGCACTGACAAAAGCAGGTGCGCCCAGATTTCTAATTAGCGAAGCAGTAAGAGGCGAAGGTGCCCATTTAGTAGACGATCGAGGATATAGATTTACCTTCGACTATCATCCGGCAGGGGAACTTGCGCCCAGAGATGTCGTCAGTCAGGCGATTTTTAGTCATTTGCAGAAACATAGTCCCGACCCTGCTACATGCTGTGTCTGGCTCGATTTAAGCCCGATTCCAGTAGAAAAAATTAGGTATAGGTTCCCCAATATCATTCAAGTTTGCCAGCATTGGGGGATTGATATTTTAACCGAACCGATTCCGGTAGCACCCGCCGCGCATTATTGGATGGGTGGGATTTATACAGATTTAATGACGCAAACCAGCATTCCTGGAGTCTATGCTGTTGGCGAAACTACCAGTACGGGAGTGCATGGAGCCAATCGGTTGGCGAGTAATTCACTCTTAGAATGCGTGGTATTTGGCGGTCAATTAACTAAAATATCGATCGA
>JBJOOY010000171.1:0-2877 GCA_046051065.1 Cyanobacteriota bacterium | reverse complement strand
TAATGGGGCAAATTTACCCGATCGAGCGGCACAGTGGAGTTTGGATGTATTTAGCAAATTAGCCATTGCCGAGGGTGCAGTGCATGGTATCGATCCCTCTGAGGTGCATTTTCATGAGGTGGGGGCTGTCGATGCGATCGTCGATATCGTTGGTACTTGTTTGGGTTTGGATTACCTGAAGATCGATCGAGTCTATTGTTCGCCATTACCGACGGGTGGTGGTACAGTTCGCGCCGCACATGGGATTTTACCCGTACCCGTACCTGCGGTACTCAAGTTATTTGCCGCGCGTCAGGTGCCAGTATATAGCAATGGGATCGATCGAGAGTTGGTTACGCCCACTGGTGCGGCAATTGCGGTGACTTTAGCGAGTGAATTTGGCGCAGCTCCACAGATGCAGTTACAACAAATCGGTTTGGGTGCAGGGACGATCGAGTTACCAATTCCGAATATTTTACGCCTGTGGTTGGGAACAGCGATTGATACTTTTGCTGGAGATCGAGTACGAGAGGAATGTTTAGAAACAATTGAAGTTTTAACTACTCAAATTGATGATCTAAATCCCCAAGCGATCGGGTATATATTCGATCGCTTATTTCAGGCTGGAGCTGTTGATGTATTTACCCAACCGATCGGCATGAAAAAATCACGCCCAGGGATTTTATTAACAATTATTTGTCCGATCGATCGAATAATTGTCTGCGAACAGATCGTGTTTACAGAGACTAGTACTTTAGGCATTCGTCGCGATCGACAAACTAGATCGATCTTACCGAGAGTGATTGAAACTGTCACAACTAAATATGGAGTAGCCAGGGTAAAAATTGCCCGAAATAATCTAGTGGGTGTCAATTTAGTTATCAATGTTCAACCTGAATATGATGACTGTGTATCACTTGCCCAGCAACATCAAGTACCTTGGACAGAAGTTCATCAGTCAGTGCTGATGGCTTGGCATTTAAATCACAGCGAGAGAGAGATCTTTTAACTTGTAAATCGACAATTAGAGTTTACTTATCGATCGTGTTTAGGGAGTTGCCTAAACACAACATCCTATTCTCATAAACTAATCCTTTACGCACCTTGTGCCTTCCTTGCGTCCTTTGTGTTAAAAAAATCTCTAATTTAGTAAAATCCGTTTGGTATGTTAATTAACAGCAAATCCTCGATCGCAAGCTACTAGTCACTATTTACCAATATCTCTCACTTTCATCTAAAAATTGCTACAATTCTCTGAATTTAGCCATTATTTTTGATCGAAATCAGCATAAAGTCTGTTTAGAGCCGCTCTGTTAAAACGATATAATTGCAAGATAATCCCAGCAGATCGATAGAATGCCAAATAGATAAAATTCAGCCACTATCGATCGGGGTTTAATAAATATTAGGAGGTCGGTTGCTTGACTAATTCAAATGGTGTCGATCGAGATGATTCACCTTCAGAACTACTTGAATTTGAACCAATGTTAGAGAATAAGTCTGCTGAAGCTATGGGCAAAGATCGTCAATTACCTGTCGATGCCCAATTGCAATCGAGCGCACCGAGTGCCTCTCAACCCTCGATCATCCCCTCAACCGATCCAAATTTCGATCTTTCCTCCGAACTCGATTCCCTGTTAAAATCGATCGAACGATCGGCACCACATCCTCCAGATTTCGCAATCGCTGATGCAGAGACATCCTCACAATTATTTTGCAACCCGACATCGGGAACTATTGTTGCTATTGCTGTGGAAGAATCGATTAGTTATCCTCAGTTACATCAAGATCTAATTACTGTCGCCGAACAGATTTCTACCGCTCGCGCCCAACTGCAATCGGTACACCAACGCAACCAAGCTCAAGTTGATGCTGTAGATGCCAACGTCCTACAAGTTAGCAAAATCAAAGTTCGGATCAAGCAGTTAGCTCGTTATACCAAGCATCAGGTTGAAAAAGCTCACGAAACGATCGGGATACTCGATCGCATCCGGACAGAAATTGTCACTGGGTTAGAAAATTTTGGTGGTTATACAGAAATTGCCACTATGTTAACCGAACTCGAAACTATTCGGGCTGAAGCGATCGCCGCCCAAGATCGATTAAAAAATGGTCAAGACTCTTTTTATACATCTTTAGAGGAAATTAAAACACAAATAGCCACGCAGCAAAATGAATCTGCCGCGAAACTACACCAATATCATGAATTAATTCAGGAGCTGTCTCAAACTGCTGTGGCAGAGCGACTCCAAAATACCGATCTGAGTACCAATCTGAGCGTAAATTTACGCCAGGTGCAAGATTTGAATCTACAAATTGTGGACATGCACGCCCAAGTTACAGATAAATCTCATGCCATCCAACTGAGGATTGCGGAAATAGATCGTGAGTTTGCCGAATTGGCTCAATCGCTGCGACAGGACAAGGAACAGTTCTACGCGTTGACTGCTGAAACGATCGATCGTACCGATGCACTGCGACTACAGTTTGCAGATGTCAACAACCAAATTAGGATCGATCGTGAGACAATTGCCGATCTTCAAGCCGAACTCGAATCAGTCAGTCAAACTACCGATCCAGCCACCGAACAACAAATGGATTATTTTGATTTACAACTGCAAGAACTAATCAATAAATACGAATATCAGCAGAGAGCACAAATTAGTAAAGCTAGAATCTTTTCCCGTTGGCTGTGGGGATTGTCGCTAGGAGTTGGGGTGATTTTTGTATTGCTGGTTCGCCTATTATCAAGTTTTTATTAAGTTAAGAACCTAGCTCGATCTAAAGAGTCTGTAAGCTAGATCCTATCTATACACTCAGCAACTGTCTATAAAAATGGTAATATTTATAACATTATCTGCGCTAAATTGCTCGATCGTGAGACGATCGGATTTATAA
>JBJOOY010000170.1:0-2835 GCA_046051065.1 Cyanobacteriota bacterium | reverse complement strand
GTAGAATGGACACCAGATGCTGTGGCAGTGACATTTGAAGGGTCTAGGTTAACCTACAGGGAGTTAAATCGTCGTGCTAATCAGCTTGCTCGTTATTTGCAGCAGCTGGGAGTCAGATCTGAAGTATTGGTGGGAATTTGCCTCGATCGCTCTTTAGAAATGATTGTCAGCTTGTTGGGTGTACTAAAAGCAGGTGGGGCATATTTGCCTCTCGACCCTGCTTATCCTCAAGAACGCCTTAGCTTCATTCTCTCAGATGCGCGGATATCGGTTCTATTGACCCAATCAAAGCTAGTTGAAGAATTACCGAAGCAAAAGATAAAGATCATCTTGTTAGAACAAGAGCAAAAAGCGATCGCACTGTATAGCGAGGCAAATTTAGCAGTTCAGACAACACCAGATAATTTAGCTTATGCAGTTTATACATCTGGTTCGACTGGACAAGCAAAGGGCGTACTTGTGGTTCATCGCAATCTCGTTAATGCTTATCATGGATGGGAAAATTCCTACAAACTGCCAACTCTCAAAAGCCACTTGCAGATGGCGAGTTTCTCTTTCGATGTCTTTAGCGGCGATTGGGTTCGTGCCTTGTGTTCGGGAGCAAAGCTAGTCTTATGTCCTCGCGATCTACTTTTAGAACCCAAGAAACTTTATCAACTGATGTGCGACGAAGAGATTGATAGTGCTGAATTCGTCCCCGCTGTTTTAAAAAACTTGGTGCAGTATTTGGCAAGTACGCAGCAAAATCTCCACTTCCTGAAGTTACTTGTTGTTGGTTCGGATATTTTGTATGTCAGGGAATTTGAGCAGTTTGGGCGTGTCTGTGGCGTAGAAACGCGCTTAATTAATTCTTATGGAGTAACTGAAGCGACAATCGACAGCACTTACTTTGAAAGCACAACGGTAGAATTAGCGAGTGAGGGTGTGATTCCTATTGGCAGACCCTTTGGCAATGTGCAAGTTTATATCCTAGATAACCAACTCCAACCCGTAGCAATCGGCGTGCCTGGAGAACTACACCTTGGTGGTTTGGGTATGTCTAGAGGTTATCTTAACCGCCCAGATTTGACGCAGGAGAAATTTATTAGCAATCCCTTCAATCCTACTCAAAAGCTCTATAAGACAGGGGATATGGGTCGCTATTTGCCCGATGGCAATATTGAATTCTTGGGTCGGATTGACAATCAAGTAAAAGTACGCGGTTTTCGCATTGAAGTAGGGGAAGTAGAAGCAGTTTTAGTCAGTCAGCCGCAAGTAAAAGATGCGGTAGTAATTGCCAGAGAAGAGCGTTCGGGTGATAAATATTTAGCAGCATATATCGTAACTCAATCAAAGACTTTAAATAGTCGCGAACTAAGAGAGTTTCTCCAACAGAAATTGCCAAAGTATATGGTGCCTGGGGTTTTTGTGATGCTAGAGGTTTTGCCTTTGACTGCCAACGGTAAAATCGATCGCCGCGTTTTACCCGCACCAGATTTAACCAAAAACCGCCTTGAAGCATTTATTGCACCCCGTACGCCAAACGAAATAGCGATCGCCAAGATTATGGCTTCAGTTCTGGGATTACAACAGGTAGGTATTTACGATAATTTTTTTGAACTGGGAGGACATTCCCTACTCGCTACTCAGGTTATTTCTCGACTACGACAAACCTTTAATCTGGAGTTTTCTCTCCGTCGTCTGTTAGAAAATCCCACAGTGGCAGGATTAGAGCGGATGCTTGGGGAATCACCTCAAGTTAATCAAAAAGCTCGCGATTCTAATCTCCTTTTGCCCAAAATTACTTCTAACTATCTTGTGCCGATCCACATTCCGCTTCCAATAGAAAAGACTCAGCCTCCCTTATTTTGCATCCATGCAGCTGGAGGGCAAGTCATGCCATACAATGAGCTTGCCAATTACCTAAGTGGCGATCGCCCGATCTATGGTTTACAATCTCGCGCTATTAATGATCCCAACCATGAACACCACAGTATTGAAGAAATGGCAATTCAATATACCAAGGCGATTCGTCAAGAACAAGGGCAAGAACCTTACTACCTCATGGGTTGGTCTATGGGAGGAGTTCTAGCCCTGAGCATTGCCAAACAACTAGAACAGCAGTCGCAAAAAGTTGCTTTTGTGGGACTTGTCGATACCTTTTTAATTCCCGAAAATCTACCCACTTTCCAGCGAGATCCATTGGTCGAATTTGCATCTATCTTGGGCGGTGGTTTCGTTGAAGCTTTAATGAATTTAGCTGAAAGTGAACAGCAAGTATTACGCGAGTCACTCGTCAATTTACCTAAAAGCGATCGCTTACAGAAAATATTAACTTGGGGACAAACAAGAAATATTCTTGACCAAAATATTTCTTTCAATCTCTGGCAAAAACAATTAACTCTAACTGAGATACACCAGAAGCTACTCAGCAATCACTCCTCGCCGAAAATTCAAACAAAACTCCATATTTGGTGGGCTTTAGACCGACTAGAATCAACAATAGCTCATACCGACTGGTCAGAATATACAACGGGTGGAAGCTATACCAAAGCTTTAGAGGGCAATCACTTTACCATTGTTCGTCCTCCATATATTAAAATGCTTGCCCAAGAGTTACAAGCCTGTCTTGAAGCAGTGCAATCGTCTAAGACCGAAAATTTTTAATAACTTTTAAAGATAAATAATATTGGGGCATAAATTAATGCAAGAATTTGATACTTTAGCCGATTTATCTCGTGTACAGGCACGGGAATTTCCCAATGCAAAAGCCTTGATAGGTGAACATGAAATTCTCACCTATCAACAATTAGATCGGCAGAGCGATCTCGTCGCCAATGCCTTACTAGCACAGGG
>JBJOOY010000169.1:0-4712 GCA_046051065.1 Cyanobacteriota bacterium | reverse complement strand
CCAACTCGATTGTCAAGGGTGAAACAACGGACATCAGCTCGTAAAAAAAATTATAAATGTTTATAGAAATATAGTATTTATAACATTATTAAATACTTGACAGAGGTGATAAGCTATTAGGCGATGAGTTAGGAAACCTTAACTTTGGCAATTATCGAAATAACCCCCGATTCTCCAAGTTTGACAACTATCGATCGATTATTAGAGTCGATCTATAACAACCCCAAAGGTTTAACTGTGAAGGAATTAGCTGAGCTGTTAAACCGACCGATCTCGATGATCCAGATTTGTCTGAAAATAGCGATTGCCAGCCAAAAGGTTGCGATTAAACAGCAAATAAATGGGTACCCATCAGCAAAAGTCTATATTCTCAGACCAGACAGAGTAAAATCTGCTCGTCAGTTTCAAGTAGTCAATGACTATCGGCATAGTCAATTAACACCGCTCGGTTTACGCGAACTGACTGGATTGACAAAAGCCGAACTTGCGGCTGAATTGGGCTTATCAGTTAAAACAATTGATAGTTGGGAACAAAACCGCTCTCAACCTAAATTAGTTCCGTCCAAAGTCAAGCAGATGATGTCAGTATATCAATGCACATTAGATGAATTAATTGCTGCATTTGAGTAAGTACTAAATAGTACTTTCTGATTAAATATTGCTTGAAGTTTAACCACTAGCGGGCCTAATGTATAGATATCTCGATCGATAATCGTTCTGATCTCGATCGGGTATTTATGCTGTTCGACCTGTTGCAAAAATTGAACGTATGTAGTTAATTGCCCATTGCCTACTTGTGGTCGATCGTCGATTATCCCTGCTCGTCTGGCGCGTAATTGAGATGACACCAAGAGAATATTTAATTGTTGTCTGATTTTATCTTCAGTCATTTTACTAGGGTCGAGCAACACGTTAGCAATTTGAGTGCCTCGATCGAATAACTTTTGATTGGGAGTCGCATCAATAAATACCTGAATATTTTTATCATCAATTACATAGTTACTAGTAGAGAGAACTCTCACTACATAATCGCGGCGATCTGATATTTCTTGTTTAAGCTGTAGTAATTGATTCGGTGCAATTTCAATTATCTGTCGATTGCGATCGATCTCATCTGGATTGCTGGCTTTAATGGCATTGAGATTAGCCTCAGCTAGTAGATTATTAATAGCTTTAGTTCTATTCTCTAAATTGCTAAATTTAAAAATACTAGTAGCTAAAACTTGATTGCGAACGATGCCAATCTTTCCCTGCTGAATTTTTTGATATTCTTGTTCGATATTATTAACTTCTTTTTCTAGTGAAGCTAATCCTTGCCCTCTCGTTCTGACCTGTGCTTCTAACTTTTTAAGTTGGATATTTCTGAGTTTTAATTGTAAAATTCGAGTTTGTAGCTCTCTTTCTAATTTTTGATGCTGTCGATTCTTCTCGCTCAGTTGAGCTTGTCTGACTGCTAACTTTTGTTTGAGTTGTTTGAGCTGGGTATCGATATTAAATAGTTCGGTTTGTTGAGATTTGAGTTGAGTTTTTAGAGTCGTTAATTGCTCGATATTTTCTGCTAAATTTTGACCTAATTTTTTGGCAGTAGTTTCATAAACTTGGAGGCGTTGGGCTTGACGTAATAAATTTGGCTCGACTGTAATAGTGTTAAGTCGCTGTTGGAGTTGTGATTTTTTGAGATCGACACCAGTTAGTTGTTGTTGTAGTGGCATAACTACACCATCCAGCCGATCGACTCGTTGTTTGAGTTCTTGCACCTGCGCAGCAACAACTTGATATTGTGCGGTCAAATCGTCACGATCGCGAGTGATTTGGGCTACCTCTTGCACAAGTTCATTACGTTGACTCGATATGGTTTGCAGTTGTTGCTCGGTATTTTTTAAATTTTGGGCAGCAATTGATTGATTGAGTAGCTCATCTTTAAAAGATCGATCAATCCCCGAGAGCAAATTTTTAGCTGCTGATTGAGCATTCCGCGCGGCTTCCAACTCTCGCTGTACTCGATCTTTTTGTTCTA
Source organism: Cyanobacteriota bacterium (assembly GCA_046051065.1). Lineage (GTDB taxonomy): Bacteria > Cyanobacteriota > Cyanobacteriia > Cyanobacteriales > Chamaesiphonaceae > Chamaesiphon. The sequence goes on along the minus strand of JBJOOY010000169.1, from coordinate 2,695 downwards.
AAGCGCGAGCGAGATTTTCTTTAGTATCAAAAAGTTTGCGCTGAATTTTTTGGAGATCGAATACGCCAGTACGGAGCTGTTCGCTGGCTCCAAAAATCAGTGTTAATACTGAAGCAGAGAGTAGCGATCCCGTAAAGATCGTCACTAGTGTCGCAGTTTGGCGAGGGCGGAGTTTAAATAGCGTTAATCGCGCTTTGCCAACTTTTGTGCCAATCCGATCCCCAGACACCCCAATGATGCCTCCCAAAATTAACATTGCCCCAATCAAAATGAAACCGCTCGTCATATCTAAAAATGAGTCAAAAAAACCCCGATCCAACCAGACAGAGCAAGTTGCTTGAGGGCAAGGACAGGTTGATATTATTAGTATCTAATCGTGATGAGGAGGTAATAACAATCATATCATAGTCATTCTGGTGACATTTGTCGGACAATCTAGGCTCAGCGCTCGATCCGCGCTGAAAATATTCACCCAACATCCCCCCAAATTCAAATATTAAGTTAAGTGGCTGATGACAATATCTTTTATCTTATGCGTAAAATCTAAAACTAATTGTCGATCGGACTCACTGTGGCATAGAATCTAGGGATTGGTTGTAGTAGATTAGTTGTTAATGACTTTGGGTCTTGGGTTTGACTCCCAGTTCACTACATCCTGGTTACGCCAGAGTCTAGACCTAGGATTAGTAATTGCTCTTACCTTCTTGGTGTTATTGGCGGTCAGCGAGCGTCGAACGCTCTGGATGGTGCGAGGATTGATTGTGTTGATGATTGCCGCAGTCATCAGCGAAAGGTGGCAATTTCGGTTGTTAAGCTTCGTTTTAGACAAATTAGTGGTTGGAGCTGCCCTGGCAATGTCAGTGGTGTTCCAATCCGAATTTCGCCGCTTTCTAGAGCAATTGGGGCGGGGTAACATCATGCCATTAATTCGACCGACGCGACGAGTCAGTACTACTGCCGATCCAGCGATCGATCGGATGGTTGATGCGGTAAAAGAACTATCGCAACAACGGATTGGGGCATTGATGATTATCGAAACTGTTGGCACGATTGAAGAGCGCGACTTTGCTGTACCAGGCGTAAAATTAGATGCTGAGCTATCGAAAGAGTTGCTCCAAACCATCTTTCAAACTTCAACCCTGCTACACGACGGCGCAGTCTTTATTCGTGGAGATCGAATCGTGGCGGCGGGAATAATTTTACCTCTATCAGATCGGGCGGCTTCGCGGCAATTAGGTACCCGCCATCGTGCCGCGATGGGCATTACCGAACGGACGAACAATTGTCTGTGTATTGTCGTCTCAGAAGAAACTGGCTCGATTTCTTTAGCCGAAGCTGGTATCCTAGATCGACCCCTCACTAGTAGTAAACTCAAAGAATTATTGGAACTCCGATTTACGCCGAGCGACGAACGCGAATCTGTGACCCCAAATTTACGCAGCTTGGGTCGGAAGTTTAGTTCTCGCGGTATGATGATATTCCGTCAACTTCTAAAGTTGCCAGAGAAAAAACGCTAACGATCTTACGTTCGACAGATCGGCACCGATCGTAACTTGAGATTTGAATTGAAAATGGTACCATTTTCGTTCCTCACTCAATTTTTCATGTATGTCTTGAAAGATCGAGTTAAACTACCAAAATTAACCTCAATTCCTCATCCTTCATCACTCAGATGACTCCCAAAACAACCAGTCTCATCGCACTACCTCCCGATTTAGATTGCAGTCGGCTCCCGCAACATGTAGCAGTGATTATGGATGGCAATGGGCGATGGGCAAAACAGCGCGGATTTCCGCGTGCGCTCGGACACAAACGTGGTGCTGATGCCCTCAGAGATTTGCTCCGATGCTGCAAAGATTGGGGAATTTCAGCTTTGACTGTTTATGCCTTTTCGACCGAAAATTGGGGTAGATCGATCGATGAAGTCGAATTTCTGATGACACTATTTGAGGGTCTTTTTCAGGCAGAACTTACCGAAATGGTCGAGGAAAATGTGCGCCTAGAAGTAGTTGGTAATTTAAGCGATCTCACATCACCACTTTATAGTGCGATCGATCGGGCGAGAACTGCCACTCAGCACAATCAGGGTGTCCAATTTACCGTAGCGATTAATTATGGGGGCAGACAAGAAATCGTCCGTGCTTGTCAGGCAATTGCTACCCAAGTTCAGCAAGGATCGATCGAAGCCAGTGATATCGATGAAAATACACTTTCACAACATTTGTATACTGCCGATTTACCAGATCCCGACTTATTAATTCGGACCAGTGGCGAAATGCGAATTAGTAACTTTTTGCTATGGCAATTAGCCTATGCAGAACTCTATGTTACCGACACATTATGGCCGGATTTCGATCGCCGCGCATTTCATCAAGCACTACTCAATTATCAGCAACGCCATCGTCGATTTGGGAAGATCTAGGGGATATTGTTACTTGTAATCGACTCGATCGAGTAGCGACTTATTGCAATTGCTGCAAGATCTAAGCTAGCCTGAGCATGTCGTTAATCCCTGTACGCTCAGTTATACGGAGAAGTATTTCTTGAAGGCCGTGATGGGGATAACACCAATTGCTGTCGGGGCGACAGGTCGCCTGAAAATTAGACAGGGAAACAACTCTAGGCAAATAGCTCAAAAAAAGATAGGGTAAGAGGTGTTCTTACCCAAAAATAATTAAATGTTACCAGAATTGTA
>JBJOOY010000168.1:0-3907 GCA_046051065.1 Cyanobacteriota bacterium | reverse complement strand
GGTTGCCGTTTGAACCGATAGATAAGGCGACTTACGATGAGATGATGGTCGGAGTCTTGGCGCGAAGACAGACGGTAGAATTCCATACTGCACTAAGTCTATATGACTTGGGGAATGCCTCAACAGAATCTGGCCCTGCTGGTTGCGATTCGGATAAATGTTTATTACCAGATCTAAAGCCTAATTAGGCAGTGAATAGTTGACAGTGGACAGTTGACAGGAAATAACCGATTGGCCTTTACTAAATATCGAAGGGCCAGATTTACCGCCGCTTGAGGCGGATGGTGATTGATACGGTTGCTGGCGGATTCTAAACTGAATCTCGACGGATTAGCCCGCACACTGTTGACCGTCAACTGTCAAAGTTCACCGATTAATTGTTCGATCGTTTGGCGTACTTGTTTTAATTTGGCACAGCACTTGGCAAGTTACGAACAGAGAAAAATAAACAGAGGTAGTCACCTTAACAGGTGTTGAGTGGATAGTGAAAGAAACGATCGATCGGGTGTTGAAGTTCTCTCATTCTGGCGAACCGATCGCGTATTTCATTTATCGATTAGCCATCTTGATGCAGATGGCATAAAATACAAGTCCCGGAAAGCATCTTATCTTCCCGCGCCATTCAATCCCGATTAGAGATATTCTCAGTATTTTCTCGATCGACGATCGTATGGGAATTTTATGGCCAAGAGTACTGCCGTTATCATATTTACTAGAAACGAGTGCATAAATAAAGATTTAAAACTTTATACTTAGTGCTACATTAAGAGAGTGAATTCCACCGCTCATCAGAGTAGTTTAATTAATCCTATAATTGTAATTTCATCTGCGGCACTCGCTGTCAGGGTATCCTAGTGTAAATACCGACGCATATTGTATAGATCTCCTGTTTCTACCTCCCCACGCAAATTGTAACCCACCCGCTCGATTCTCCTGGGGGAGAGGCTATGCCAACGACTCGATTGTCATAATGTTTTGGTTATAGCCGCAGTCAATACCGAGCTAGGTACTGTCCAAATATTCACACCTGTGCTATCTCGACGAATGAAGGGAACAATAGAATTATCGATAACAATGGGTTTGCCATGTTGGAAGTTTATGCAACTACCAATATTTAGTAGCAAAATCTGCTCGTACATTTTTAGTAACTTTACTGGTTGTATAGTTGTATGTAGGAATATATTGGCAGGTGAGCGATCTACATACCGTAGATAGTGTTAAATTTCACATTAGCTATCGACAAACGGGGATACCCATTCAAGTTGAAGGCGATCGGCAAAGTATATACATTTTCTTTATTTTTTACCTGAGAAAATTTTGTCGCTAAATTTTATTACTTTATATTCTTACCCTGTTTCTCTGAATAAATTGTTGAGCCCATAAGGATCCAAGCGTGAAAAAAATCTTATTAGTAGATGACGATAAAACTCTTCAAACCGTCCTGACACGGTATTTAGAGAAGCGTGGTTATTCTGTCCGTGTTGTAACTTCTGGCGTTCAGGGGTTAAAACTATTTTCCCAAGATCCGCCGGATCTGGTCGTGTCAGATATTATGATGCCAGGGATGGATGGCTTAGAATTTTGTCGCCGTCTCCGTGCAACTAGGCCAGGACAATTAGTACCATTTATCTTTTTAACCGCTAAAAAAGATCTTGAGGATCGGATTCAAGGTCACTATATCGGTGCTGACGATTACATTACTAAACCATTTGAGCCATTAGAACTGCTAGCTAAAATTGAAGCTCAACTCGAACGCTCTCGACGCATTCACTCGGAGATGGTGCGCTTGATGCAGAAAGTCCCTGAAGATAGCGAGTCGGGTGGAGAATATGGCGATAATCCATCGGAAGCGGCTGCCAAAGCCAAAGATATCGAGCCACAAGAAGATTTACCCTTGACTCCAGCGGAAGCACGAGTATTTTGGGAGGTAATCCAAGGCTTAACCAACAAGCAAATCAGTCAACGGTTATTTATCAGTCCGCGTACCGTTCAAACTCACCTGAGTAATATCTTGACCAAGTTAAACTTAGAAAATAGATCGCAGTTAGTCCGGTTTGCCTTCGAGCATGGTTATCGCCCTCCTCAGACTCAAGACGAACAAAGAGCCACAGAAGCGAGATAATCGATAAAACGCAAATAGGGGATTATCTAGATTTTATGACTATTGACGATGCTCTTGCTGCTAAGCCAACACAGACACTCTGCGATGCTAGTTTCGAGCTCGCAGCGTCTGACTCAGCAGAGAATTTCCGCCAACGAATTATCGTCCCGCTAGATGTTCCGAACTTGCATGCTGCGATCGAGTTAATCGATCGATTGCCCGATGTCGCTTTCTGGAAGGTTGGGTTAGAATTATTTGTCAGTACTGGTGCCCAGATTATTCAGGTACTCAAAGAGCGTGAAAAAAGAGTATTTCTCGATCTGAAATTTCATGATATCCCCAACACTGTTGCTGGTGCATGTCGATCGGCAGCAGGATATGGCGTAGACTTACTGACAATTCACGCTACAGCTGGAAAACCCGCTCTTACCGCTGCAATGGTTGCTGTTGCTGAAGGTGCCATAGGTGCAGGGGTAAAACCTCCACAGGTAATCGCAATTACCTTACTCACTAGCCTCAATTCCCGCGAACTTGCATTCGACCTGCATATTCCCTTAGAATTGCCCGAATATGCCCTTAAGATGGCATTACTTGCCCAGGATAGTGGATTAAATGGTGTTGTGTGTTCGCCCCACGAAGTAGCAGATTTACGCCGCAGTTGTCGATCGGGTTTTATCTTTGTTTGTCCGGGGGTACGCCCGACGTGGGCAACGAAAGGAGATCAACAGCGGACACTTACGCCCAGTCAAGCAATTACAGCTGGTGCAGATTATTTAGTCATTGGCCGACCGATTACAGCCGCTCCTGACCCTCGATCGGCTTGGCAACGAATTTTCAGTGATGAGTAATTGGGGGTGATTACTGATCGATTAATACTAAAAATATTGAAGCCATTCCCTTGGGAATGGCTGTTAGGTCGATCGAATTTGTTTTTAAAAATGCGGATAAAAGGACTTGAACCTTCACTTCTTGCGAAACCAGAACCTAAATCTGGCGCGTCTACCAATTCCGCCATATCCGCAGACAACCTTTGCTATTATGACATAAGTAATCGATAAAGTAAAACAATTCGATCGCCACTCCAGGTCGAACGGTGAAGATCGAACCTGACCCGATCGCTATCAATCGGCGATCTCTTCTTCCTCTACCACATCCCGCTCTTTCACCGTCATCACATTGAAAAGTGGCGGAGCATCGCCTCTGGTTCTTACTTTTTTATTGAATTTTTCGTTAGCAGTACCGACGGTAACCGCTCGACTGCTAAGTTCGTAGTTTACAGGAGCGAGATTTAGTCTAGCACCGATAATTTTGTTAGCTTGAGGTTGAATTTTCAAAAAAGTTTGGATGGGAATACCTAAATTAAATCCTGTTTTCTCTTCATTAATTGGTGTGAGTTGACCAGTATTACCCTCGATTGTTTCGATCGTATTATCGCGATCGCCTTGTCCGTGAATAGCAATAATGCGTCCAGCAGCATCAAGGACTGGCCCACCGCTCATCCCAGCTCTAGTGATACTCGTATAAACAAGCTCGTAGCCATTATTCCGATCTTCGTTCTGCTGTTGTTTAATGTTAACATCGGGTTCGGTTTCATCCGCTCGAGATGAAACCATACCACCAGTAAATTGAAATACACTGCGTTTAATCGCTCGACCTGGTTTGGGGAATCCAGCAACATACACGGGGCTACCTTCATCAATAACTTCGGAATTGCCAATCGTACCGATCGCAAAAATATATTTACTTTCAAAAGAAACTTCCGCCAGATCGACATTAGGCAGCAGTTTGATGTTTCGTTGGGCATCA
>JBJOOY010000167.1:0-2736 GCA_046051065.1 Cyanobacteriota bacterium | reverse complement strand
ATAAAATTCGCTACTCCGCTCGACATCCAAGACGGGGAGAGCAATATGCGTGAGTCCGCGATCGAGAGTGTGACTATCCATCATAATTTATAAGGTGAGATTGTTGATGATTTCGCGTTTGTCAGACTCAACTGGCTGGTATAGCAACCGCCAAGGGTATTAGGACACAACGATTAAAATCGTTTCTTGTGTTGCAAAGTCCGCCGTCGCGGACTCAGGTCTAAATTGTCCTAACAGATCTGGCTATTGCGATCCGAATCGATCGTTGTTAAATCTGCAAACCGCCCGAAGCATTGATGACTTGACCCGTAATCCAATCCGCCTCTGCACTAGCCAGAAATGCTACCACTTCAGCAATATCGGCTGGTTGTCCTAACCGCCGACCATAACAAGTTTGAGCGACGATCGCCGCTTCAACTTCAGGAGTTAAAATCGATCGCAGCAGATCGGTATCGGTTGTACCTGGAGCGACCGCATTAACCCGAATGCCGCGCGGTGCGAGTTCGATCGCCAAACTTTTGGTCAGTGACTCAACCGCTGCCTTAGTAGCTGAATACACTGAAGCACTGAGTACCGGACGACTCCCATTAATCGAACTAATATTGACCACCGCACCACCTGCGGCATCGAAAGATCTCGCAGCAGCTTTGGTCGTAAATAGTACCGAGCCAACATTCACCGCAAATTGATGTTGAAATCGTGCTGGCTCGATCGTCTCGATCGCCCCAATCTCGGCCATCCCAGCATTATTTACTAAAATATGCAGCCCGCCGAAAGCCTGCGCAGCAGTATCGACAAATCGATCGATCTCATCTAATTCAGCTAAATCGGCGCGGACTAGAGTTGCTTCCCCACCTGCGGTGCGAATGGATGTGGCGACATCTTCAGCCGCCGCCACATGATGCAGATAATGCACGATCACCTTGGCACCTGCTGCTGCGAACCGATGCGCACAAGCCGCCCCAATACCTCGCGCTGCGCCAGTTACCAGTACTACTTTGTTTTGAAATCGCATCTGACCTCCACGAACGGTCTATCTTAATCGTATCTATAACGACAAAAACACGACGAGATGATTCATGAAAAGTAATTATCCTCAAAGTAGCAAAATGGTCGAGGTGAGTCAGAGTAGTTCTAGAATTAAGAATACTCCCGCCGCAATCGATCCCCGTCTGCCGACGCTCTAGCTGCGATAAATTTAGATTGAGACGAATGAAGACCAAAAAACAATTCGGACAACACTGGCTGCGAAACGAACGGGTACTCGATCGAATTATCCAAGCTGCTAAAATTACACCTACCGATCGAATTTTAGAAATTGGCCCTGGTACTGGCATTCTCACCCGGCGGCTGATAACTGCGGCGAGTGCGGTTGTCGCCGTCGAGATCGATCGAGATTTATGCTCGATCCTAGTCAAACAGCTCGGTAATGTCGATAATTTTTTACTGTTACAAGATGATTTTCTCAATCTCGATTTAGCCAGTACTTTAACTGATTTTCCTAACTTCCAAAATCCGAATAAAGTCGTCGCAAATATTCCATATAATATTACTGGTCCGATTCTAGAAAAGCTGCTAGGTAATATTATCCACCCATCACCTCAACCCTTCGACTCGATCGTTTTATTAGTTCAGAAAGAAGTAGCCGAAAGGTTGTATGCTAAACCCAGTACTAAAGCCTTTGGTGCCTTGTCAATTCGCGTTCAATATTTAGCTAACTGCGAACTTATTTGTCCCGTACCCGCCCGTGATTTTTCCCCACCACCGAAAGTTGATTCTGCCGTCGTCAGGCTTACACCGAGAAAATTAGAGCTAGTACCTACAAATCCTAAAATATTCGATCGCTTAGTTAAGTTAGGATTTGCCACCCGTCGCAAAATGCTGCGAAATAATTTACAAAGTGCGATCGATCGATCGGATCTGACAAAGCTGCTCATATCGTTAAATATTAACACCGAAGCCCGTGCCGAAGACCTAAGCTTAGAACAATGGATTCAATTATCTAATATAGGGGCGGGTTTATGCCAATAAATATCGATACTAATCTAAAAGATTTAACCGAAACCCGCCCTTCCCATAAGTAAATAAAAATATTTTTCGATTGCCAATAATAAAATAAACCAGATGAAATCTTATACTTTATTAGCACCTGCGAAGATTAATTTGCACTTGGAAATCTTAGGAATTAGACCAGATAATTATCATGAATTAGTGATGGTCATGCAGGCGATCGATTTAGCCGATCGAGTCGAAATTAGATCGCTCAATACCGATAACATTATCTTGCATTGCGGACATCCAAAAGTACCACTCGATCAGACTAATTTAGCCTACCGAGCTGCGGAATTGATGCAACAGGAATTCCCCGATGCTTTCCGGAAACACGGTGGTGTTGAAATTACTCTACACAAACATATCCCGATCGCGGCTGGATTGGCTGGCGGTTCTGGCAATGCCGCAGCGGTATTAGTCGGTATCGATTTATTATGGGACTTAGGACTTACCCAAGGAGATTTGCAAGCATTGGGGGCAAAATTAGGCTCTGACGTGCCCTTTTGTATTTCGGGCGGAACTGCGATTGCGACCGGAAGAGGGGAGTTAATCTCGCCCCTACCGAACTTAGAAGAGACTTATGTGGTGCTGGGAAAATATCAGAGCTTGGAAGTGTCTACCCCTTGGGCGTATGGAGCTTATCGGGAAGAATTCGGGCAGGGGTATGCTCAGGAGCCGACTACT
>JBJOOY010000166.1:0-3135 GCA_046051065.1 Cyanobacteriota bacterium | reverse complement strand
GATACACCTGCATATGAATTCCCCACTGCCGATCCAGGAATCCGCGTTTTAGCTCGCAAAGATCGTCACAAACCTGCTTGGTCGATCGTCGCTTGGGCATCAGCAGGAAGTCCGCGTCCAGTGACGGTAACAATACCGCAACTGGGACGCATTTCGCTGCTCGCTCGTCCGACTGGTAGCATCTATACAGCTAAGATAGTTGCCGATCGACCAAAAATTACTTGGATCGATCGCTAAATTTACATCTTGCATTAGTTTCGGGACTTTTACATATAACTAAAATGAAAATCAAGATTGTATTTTGCTGGCCGGATATATCTGGTTATATGGCAGCTTGCTGGCGTGCTTTACACAATTCAGGTGAAGTTGAGGTATTTGTAATTGCGTTTAAAGCATTAACGGACAGTGCTTTTAGCGATCGATTGATGCAAGATGTTCCCTGTCGGCTACTCGATCTTCAGGAAAGACAAGATCCTCAGGCGATCGAGCAATTAGTCGTTTCGGAGCAGCCAGATGTTGTGTATCTGTGTGGCTGGATGCATCAGCCCTATTGTAGATTAGTTCAGGTCGATCGATTACAGCAGGTATCTTTCATTATGGGCATGGATACGCCTTGGAAAGATAACTTGAGACAACGACTCGCACCGCTAGTATTACACTCTTATCTCAAGCGGATGGCGCGAATTGTCGTTACTGGCGAGCGGAGCTGGCAATGTGCGCGAAGATTTGGGATCGAACCAGAACGGATCGAACGCGGCTTATGCGGGATCGACTACAACCATTTTGCGCCGCTATTGACGCAACGTTTGGATCAGAGCGAATCAGCACAATGGCCGCGATCGTTTATGTTTGCCGGACGATATATTCCGATTAAAGCGATCGATGTGTTGGTCGCAGCTTATCAAGAATATCGCAAGCTGGTCGAAGATCCGTGGGAACTAATATGTTGCGGGCAAGGAGAGCTTCAGAATTTATTAACCGGAGAACCAGGGATTATCGATCGTGGATTCGTCCAACCTTCAGAGATGGGGACTGTATGGCAAGTAGCGGGCGCTTTTATTATGCCCAGTCGCCGCGATGCTTGGCCGTTAGCCATTGTCGAAGCCGCAGCCGCAGGATTGCCCATTATTTGTACAAATGCATGTGGTTCTGCTGTAGAAATCGTCAGATCTTGGTATAACGGTTTAATAGTACCTGAAGGTAATGTGAGTGAGCTGACACGAGCATTATTAATTTTTCATCAGCATCATACCGAACTACCGCTGTGGGGTAAGCGATCTCAGGAATTAGCTGCGCCTTACTCCACCGACATTTGGGTCGATCGATGGCAAGCATTGCTACAGGATGTGACTCGATCTAAGTCGATGTAAAGATCTAGAGAATGCTAGATAGCCAGTTCTCTCTAACATGCCAGATAGTAAGGAATTATGAAGAAAAATTTTATCGACCAACTATTTGGTTTGATGATTAGTCCTTATGGATTGGTCGGGCTAGCGATCGGAATCTTGATTGTCATTTATGCTAGTCGTTCTCGTCCGGCTGGATGGATGTTATTTAGTTTATGTTGTTTTGCTGCATCATTAAATGAAGCACCTCGCTCTCAATGGATTAAAGTCATTCCACCGTTACTTTTTCCATTTCAACAAATCCGTAGTGTTGGCAGACCGCTAGCAATTGTGTTACTGCTATTGTTAGTTATTCTCGCATTTATGAGTACAGATACTTGGCGGCGCTGGATCTTGCCACCCCCGCTTAAGTATCTAATTGTCGTCCAAGGAGCGATCGTCCTCAAAACACTACTCTATGGCAATCTAGAATTTTCTTTAATATCTGGTCTAACATTTGGGTGTCTTATTTTTGTGCTGCGGATGGGACCAGGCAGGTGGCTCCAAGATGATCGAAACTTTCATCTGGCCGCACGATCTTTAGCTGTGGCTGTCTCAATTTTTATTACGATCAACACCTATCAATATGCGATCGATCGTTATGCTGTAACTTTCCATCAAGGTCGTTTTCTCGGCACCACAGATAATCCTCAACAAGCAGCTTTGCTATTATCATCAGCAATTCCGTGTTTAATCTTTTTATCCCAAAGAACGTCTAGCTCGAAATTTATTAAAGTAATGTGGGCAATGTTTTTAATTGCAACACTCTTTTTCTTGTTCATGACAGGTTCACGCATGGGCGTATTAATCGCATTAACTTCAGTGATTTTGTTCTATCGAAATAATGGCGGAGCTTGGTTTCAATTCTCGATCGGTTTAGCTGTATTGGCAGTAATAGTGACGACATTATTAGACCCAGCACTGTTAATTTCATCATCAGGTGTTGATACTGTCAGCGGTCGCGTTACATCGACAGAAAACACTCGTGCTGTGGTTTGGACTGGGATGTGGCAAACATTCCAAGACAATCTCTTATTTGGGCTACCACTAGAGCAAGGGCGGATGGGCTTTGGTGAAAACTCCTGGCTCGCGGCAGCAGCAAATTTGGGTTTAATCGGCGTTATCCCCATGGTGATGATGGGATGGGAATCGCTCAAGCTGATGTGGCAATTGGATCGTTTGAGTCAACGGCAACCACATTACTTCTTCTATAGTAGTACGGCGATCGCGGGCATTGGCTCTTTATTGGTCGGTAGTTTATTCGAGCCGTTCTTACTCGGCAATATTACCTTCGTGCTGTTGGCATTTTTGACTTATTTAATCATGGGTGCCTATTTGATTGAAGTCGATCGAGCGCGTACTTATTATCTTCAGACAAGAGCACCGCAAAGCGATCGAGCTGGAGTGTATCAGTGAGAATTTTACACGTTATTCCCTCACTCTCACCCAGGCAAGGGGGGACGAGTCGAGCGGCGATCGACATGGTGCAGGCGTTACTAGCTTGTGATCTCGATGTAGAAATTGCCACAACTAACGATGATGGCGAGCGTCTCCTCGATGTACCGTTAGGGAAAAGGATTCTACACGATCGGATCCCTACTTACTTTTTCCCGCGCTATTCGCCGCCAGTTGCCGCATTGCGCGAATTTACTGTTTCTGGCGCGTTTACAACTTGGCTGCTGCAAAATATCACCAGATATGATGCCATTCACATCCACACAATTTTTTCTTATATTCCCACGATCGCGAT
>JBJOOY010000165.1:0-3344 GCA_046051065.1 Cyanobacteriota bacterium | reverse complement strand
CGATCGTGAAAAAGTTAATTAGTGCAATTGTTTTTACTGCTGTAGTTTGCGCTCCGCTAGTCGCCCAAGCTGGTCAGGTTTACAATCGCATCGAACGTCAAGAAAGACGAATCTATCAAGGTGCCAAGACTGGTGCTTTGACTCCTAAAGAGTACAAACGTTTAGATAATCGAGTCGATCATATTGAAGCTGCACGGTTGCGGGCGATTAACAGTGATGGCAAATTTACTAAGGTCGAACAACATCGCATCAATCATCGCTTAAATAATACTTCCAGAGCAATTTACCGCGCCAAACATAACTAGAATTGATTGATCGCCGTAGGACTAAATTGGAATTGATATCGTCAATTTATCCTCGACTCAGAAATTATGCTGCAATTTCTTTAACTAAGATATACGGCTGAATAATTATTGCTTGAAAGCGTCGATCAGGCTGATTATTCCATCGATTGAGTATTTCGGTTGATGGTTTGATCAGCAGTTGTTCGCCGATCCAATGTTGAACTGACTGCATATTGTCGCTAGCGATCGCTACACCGACATCCAAGATATCTAGTTCGGTATCGACAATAATTACTGCATCTTTTTGGATATGTGGCTTCAACCATTCTAATTCAGCTTCATCGAGTATTTCGGTCAATTGTTCGCGAATATTTTCCATATATTTTAGATTAGATATTGATTAGACTAATATCTTTGACATGTTTAATCCGGGATTCGATCCTTGCAGAAGTAAGTAACGATCGATTAGCGACCGAGATCGTGCAATTGATTAATAGTTGTCGCACAAATATCGGTAACTCGATCGAGTTCGCTCCGTTTGGTCGAACTCGGTGGCGAAATTAACTCCCCAATTCTAATTGTAACTGGTGTGAATTGGGGTAATTTTTTGCCCTTTTGTTCGATCAGGTGATTTCCCCACAGACAGACAGGTAAAATCGGCACTTGAGCTTTAGCCGCAATTAGCGCCGCTCCTGGCTTAGGATCGATAACTTTGCCGTCGGGCGTTCTAGTGCCAGAGAGAAACAGTCCCACACCCCAACCATTTTCGAGATAACTCAATGCTGCTTTAATTGTCGTTCTATCTACAGCACCGCGTTTGACTGGATAAGCACCATATAATTCGATCGCTTGTTTAAATATTGGCACTTCAAACAGTTCTTCTTTCGCCATATATGCCACCGGACGTTTGACTGCGGCAGATAATAAAGGCGGATCGAAATTACTCCCATGATTGCTCGCCACCACAAATCCACCTTTGAGTGGAATATGTTCGGTGCCGATTACTTTTCCCCGTAGATACAAATAAAACAACGGATTAATAACCGGATCTTTAAAAGCGTGATATAAAAATAAACTAATAAATGGTTCGCGATCTCTTGTCATATTTCCAATGTCACAATCTTACCAACAAACAATCCCCCATAATTTAATTTAGGGGGATTTGGAGCTAGGCTTTTCAGACACCCTCTCACTGTCTAAGCATCATTTAGAGCTGCAATACCAGGGAGAATCTTACCTTCTAGTAACTCTAGTGAAGCACCACCACCTGTGGAAATGTGGCTCATCTGCTCGGCTAAACCAACTTTTTCGACGGCTGCAACTGAGTCACCACCACCAATAATCGTGATTGCACCAGTCTTAGAAATATCAGCTAAAGTATGAGCGATACCTTCAGTACCAGCCGCAAATTTATCGAATTCAAATACACCCATTGGACCATTCCAAATCACACTCTTACAATCAGCTAGAGCCGCTTGGAATACTTTAAGTGAATCGGGGCCGATATCTAAACCCATCCAACCATCGGGGATATGATTAATATCGACAACTTGGGAATTGGCATCGGGAGCAAAGTTATCAGCTACAACTACATCGGTGGGTAATAATAATTGCACACCTTTAGCTTTAGCTTTAGCTTCGAGGGCGCGAGCTAAGTCCAATTTATCTTCTTCAACCAACGATTTACCAACATTCAAACCGCGTGCTTTGTAGAAGGTAAAAATCATCCCACCACCGAGAAATAATTTGTCGCATTTATCGAGTAATGTTTCGATCACGCCGATTTTGCTGGAGACTTTTGAACCACCAACGATCGCCGCTAACGGACGTTTGGGATTTTCGATCGCATTTTGAAGATACTCTAATTCTTTCTCGATCAAGTATCCGGCAACTGAAGGATTCAGATATTTGGTGACACCTTCAGTAGAAGCATGAGCACGGTGAGCGGTACCGAACGCATCGTTGACATATAAGTCCGCATTGGCAGCTAATTTCTTGGCAAATTCGGGATCGTTTTTCTCTTCTTCGGGATAGAAGCGGACATTTTCTAACAGCGCAACTTGTCCATTGGTCATCGCACCGATTTTGCTGGCAACTTCATCACCGATGCAGTCATTGCATTTGACCACATCTTGCCCTAATAGCTCCGACAACCGTTTGGCAACGGGCGTCAGGCGAAATTTCTCATCGACACCTTTAGGACGACCGAAGTGGCTACTGAGGATGACTTTAGCACCTTTACCAGTCAGGTCTTTGATGGTGGGCAAGGCTGCGCGAATGCGCGTATCATCGGTAATGTTGCCAGCATCGTCTATCGGCACGTTAAAATCGGCACGGACGAGCACGCGCTTACCCGTGAGATCGGCAGCGGACAGACTGGCAATGGATTTTTTAGGCATTTATTTAACTCCTGAAAATTATATTGATTAATGGTTGTTTTGATATTTATGGCGATCGATTCATGAGTGAGATTGTTACTTCACTTACCACGAATATTACTAGTCACTGCCATGACTGGCAGATCTGGCGATCGCTTGAGCACTACGATAAAAGAGAATTAGTAATAATACAGATTTTTACTGTAGTCAAGATGACATCTAGATCCGCCGTTCTTAATTCTACCGGAAAACTCGTGTAGATTTGTTACTAACCTAAGAATGATCAGAGCGAGGGAGCGAAGATAAGATAATTAGGAATATCAAACTAGGATAATTTAGCATCAGTATATGTTTGACAAAATCCTATTTCCCATCGATCGCAGTCGTGAAGCCCAGGAGGCAATTGCCGTCGCGATCGATCTGGTTCAAAAGTATCAAAGCAAATTAACTTTATTATCTGTCGTAGAGACACCAGATCTTGATGCTGAAGTGCTAGAAGAAGATCGATCGATGCAATCTCCAGATGCGATCGGGCAACTCCTCCAGTCCGCTCAGGCGATATTTGCCAAGCGGGGTATTTCGGCTGAAATCTTGCAACGGGAAGGAAAACCCGCTTTTACGATCTGCGATGTCGCAGACGAACTCAATGTTAATCTGATTGTGATGGGTAGTAGGGGCGATC
>JBJOOY010000164.1:0-3804 GCA_046051065.1 Cyanobacteriota bacterium | reverse complement strand
CTTACACCATCTACGTTGTTTATTTTATTAGTATCAACGACTAAAAAAAATACTATTTGACTGAAAGTCATAATTGATGCTAGTATTAAGCAGAAAATCACGAATTGAAGAACACTAGTAGCATATTGGATTCTAGCCAAATGCACCTTGTATTTCTGCTGAATATAATTTTCACACTCTTCTAATATATTCTTGTCTTCATTGGCTGCAATAAGAATCATTTCAATATCTTCTTCCATTTGCTCCATTTCTGTATTGGAGTTTTTTATAGATTTAAGAAAGTCTGAATAAGTTTTTTTTGTCAAGCCAACGAAATTAGAATTTGTACTTTTCTTTGTACGCTCTTCTTTTTTACTTCTTGAATCTATAAGATAGTCTATGTCTTTGATGACTAATTTTTTTCTATTTAAATATAAGGCTTTTGAAGGGTTTACCATATATCACGATATTTTTAGAGCAGATAACTATTTAATGAATAGAAAAATTTTGATTGAAGGTGCCCAAGAAAGGCACCTCTACATTAGCCCACAGTACCTTCTAATTTCAGACTCAATAATCTGTCGGCTTCAACCGCAAATTCCATCGGAAGTTGATTAAAGACATCTTTACAGAAACCACTAATCATCATCGAAATCGCATCTTCTTGGGAAATCCCCCGTTGAGCGAAGAAGAATAATTGATCCTCACCAATCTTAGAAGTAGATGCTTCGTGTTCGACTTTGGCGGTTTGATTCTGAACTTGGATATAGGGGAAAGTATTCGCTTGCGCTCTGTCGCCAATTAGCATCGAGTCACATTGAGAATAATTTCTCGCCCCTTTAGCTGTCGGATTCATTTTGACTAAACCGCGATAGCTATTCTTCGATTTTCCGGCGGAAATCCCTTTGGAAATAATCGTACTCTTGGTATTTTTGCCCACATGGATCATCTTAGTTCCGGTGTCGGCTTGTTGGAGGTTATTAGTTAGAGCGACGGAATAAAATTCACCGATGGAGTTGTCGCCGACGAGGACGCAACTGGGGTATTTCCAAGTAATTGCCGAACCTGTTTCTACTTGCGTCCAGGAAATCTTGGAATTTATTCCTTTGCACAAACCGCGTTTGGTGACGAAGTTGTAGATGCCACCTTTACCAGTTTCATCGCCAGCGTACCAGTTTTGAACGGTGGAATATTTGATTTCGGCGTTATCTAATACCACCAATTCGACAACAGCGGCGTGGAGTTGATTGGTGTCGAATGCGGGTGCGGTACATCCTTCTAGATAGGTAACTGAAGCACCTTCATCGGCGATGATTAATGTCCGTTCAAATTGTCCGCTATCGCCAGTATTGATCCGGAAATAGGTGGATAAATCCATTGGGCATTTGGTGCCTTTGGGGATGTAGACAAAGGAACCGTCGCTAAATACGGCGGAATTTAAGGCTGCAAAGAAATTATCGGCGATCGGGACGACGCTACCGAGATATTTTTCGATCAGTTCGGGATAATCCTTGACAGCTTCAGAAATCGAGCAGAAGACTACGCCTTCTTTGGCTAGCTGCGCTTTGAAGGTGGTGGCGACGGAGACGCTATCGAAGACAGCATCTACAGCGACGTTCGAGAGCCGCTTTTGCTCGTTGAGGGAAATCCCTAATTTTTCAAAGGTTTCGAGCAACACGGGATCGACTTCATCCAAACTGTCCAACTTTTTGGCGGCTTGTTTGGGTGCGGAGTAATAGATGATATCCTGATAATCGATCGTGGGATAATCAACATGCGGCCAAGTCGGTTCGGTCATCTTCAGCCACTGACGATAGGCGCGGAGGCGGAAGTTTAGCAAAAATTCTGGCTCGTCTTTCTTGGACGAAATTAACCGCACGATATCCTCGCTCAAACCACGGGGAATCTTGTCCGACTGGATATCGGTGACAAAACCGTACTTGTAAGGTTGATTAACTAAATTTTGGACTACAGTACTCATCGATCGCCTGTGTGCTCTCTAAAATTAAGGATGGATAGCTAGTGGCTAAAAAGTGAATAGTTAATATCGATCAACTCTCTGCAAAGAGTGGAGATACACACTGTTCGCTGTCCACTGAATTTGTCGTATAATTAAAACAACCACTTGATTGTTTAACTATATTCTAGGATACTTTAACAACATATTGGTTGTCAAAGCTATAGGAACGCCACTTTTTTTCTGTCAGTCGGAGCGCGATCGTTGCCTAGTTTGACACCTATCGATCGAAATCATTCGATACCTTGTTTATTTCGGCAACCCGATTCGATCGAAAACGATCTCCGAACGTCAATATCAGCCTAATTCAGCCGCCATGATCGCAGAGCAGCAAAATTCCACCAAGCAAGATATTCTCGAATATCTGCTCAAACACGGACAAGCCATCGCCCAAGAGTTGGCTACTGCGCTAGATATCAGTCCGCAAGCAGTGCGTCGCCATCTCAAGGATTTACAAGCCGAAGGTTTAATCCTCTATCAATCGGTGTCGGCAGGAACTGGAAGACCGCAACATATCTATCACCTCAGCCCTAAAGGACGAGAAAAGTTTCCCAATCAGTACGATCGATTTGTTATATCGTTTCTCGATACGCTAGTAGAGAATCTCGGTTACGAGCAGGCTGGTGAAATCCTCCAGCAACACTGGCAAAAGAAAAGTATCGACTATCGCGAGAAGCTCGGCGGGGGTAAATTAATCGATCGAGTGGCTAAGCTAGTCGATTTGCGCCGCCAAGAGGGTTATATGGCTGACTATCACCCCATGGAAGGACACAATGACAAATTTATCCTGACCGAGCATAACTGCGCTATTTCTCAGGTTGCGACCTCTTTTCCGGCTGTGTGCGGACATGAATTAGAAATGTTTGCGGCGGCGTTAGAAGACTGTCAGGTAGAACGCACCCATTGGCTGGTTGATGGCGAACATCAGTGTGGGTATTTGATTTCGATGCTGACTAATAATTAAATAGATTGCCAAGATCCGTAGGGGCTGGTTTATGCAATCAATGTAATTAGTACTAAAAATCTCGTTGGCGTAGCCTGCCGTAGGCAAACAAAACCCGCCCTCCCCCTCAACACAATAAACAACACTACTTATCGATCGAATCTCAATAGAAATAATGGATAACGAAAAATACCTCAGTCGATCGGAAGCATTAGATGTGGAAGTAGCCAAGCTATCTACCCATGAAAAATTCCTGACAAGAATTACGATTTCTTCGCTGAGATTGCTACAATTAATTGCTGAAGAAGAACAGGTGAAAATAGAAGAATTGACACCAACACAGATTATTAAATGGTTTGAACGGGATGCCGAATTAAAGCGACTCTCCGAAGGAGAGGCTTCGCCAACGCAGGGTGAATCTGCTGGTTCATTGCAATGGTAATATCGAATTAACTCATAGCCGAGCATCTGCCATGACTACCACCACTAATCGATTTACATTCTCAGAGTATCTCAAATATACCGATGGTACCGACAGGCGTTACGAATTAGTGAATGGAGAATTAATCCCAATGAGTCTGGGAACAGGACAACATGGCGCTATTATCAAATTTATCGAACGCATCCTAGAAACAGAGATTGTTACTTTTAATCATGACTGGATCGTTTTACCTGGATTAATTGGCGTGCGTAGCCCCAGAGGTGGAAGATGGGATACCTGTCGTATTCCTGACATCGCAGTTATTCCCAGTCATCAATGGCAAACTCTCCAAACTCGCGAAGCTGTGATCGAATTTAATGAAGATCCGCCGTTACTAGTAGTAGAAGTTGTGAGCGAATCGACAAAAACTGTCGATTATCGAGC
>JBJOOY010000163.1:0-4680 GCA_046051065.1 Cyanobacteriota bacterium | reverse complement strand
GAAAGTTCGGTCATCAGTGCCAAACGAACTGCTGCTAGTGCAGCACTCGCCGCTCGATCTCTGCGGGGGGAGGAATCTCTAGCTACTGTCGATCGAGTGGGGATCATCGGTGCGGGGTTAATTAATTTTGAAACTGTGCGCTTTTTGTTAGCAACTCATCCCCATCTGACTACTTTATCGATCTTCGATTTGAGTCAGGAAAGAGCAAAACAGTTCGAGCATAAATGCCAGCAATTATCTCCAAAATTAACAATTAAAATTGTTTCAGAACCAAAAATCGTTTTTCGGGATTCGGCGATCGTAACCTTGGCAACTACTGCGAGCAAACCACATATCTTCGAGCTGTCTGAATGCTGTAAAGATAGCATTATCTTACATACATCTTTACGAGACTTATCGCCAGAAATTATTTTATCTGCTGACAACATTGTGGATGATATCGACCATGTTTGTCGAGCTGAAACTTCGATTCATTTAACCGAGCAACAAGTTGGAAATAGGAAGTTTATTCGCGGGACGATTGGCGATGTTTTTAATGGTGTAATTCCAGCTCGATCGAATACTGATACCAAACTTCAGATTTTCAGTCCGTTTGGACTAGGCATACTCGATCTCGCGCTAGGTCAATTGGCATTTAAATTAGCAATCGAGCAACAAGTAGGCACCCCGATCGAATCATTCTCACCCACGTCTTGGTTAGATCGTGTAGAAACCTAAGTATTTGTGGGTTGTATTCTCATTCTACAATTGCCCAATAAAAAAGCAGGCGATCGACCTGCAAATCAAGTGACTAGAACTAATCACCAGTCACTGTCTGGTTATGACCATCAGCTCAGCTTGTCGATCGAGAACATGGCCGATCGAATTTAACTTAGCTGCTGATGGGGAATGCTCGATCGCTAAAAGAGGACGGATTATTTGTGCGTGTGGAATTAGCATGAGCGTACTGAACCCAAAAATAGGCAAGTTCTCTAGCTTTAACCATCCACTCAGACTTAATTTGATACATGCGGCGGGGACGACCACGACCTTCAACTTTTTTCCAGTAGCCAACGATGGTACCAGAAGCCTCCAAAAATTTAATGGCACTGTATAACACAGTATCTGACAGGCGATAGGTCGAAGATTCACGCTCCAATTTAGCAATTAATTCAGTTCCATAGGAATCACCCTGAAGCAATGTATCGAGAATATAACAAACCGCCAACTCCTGATTAAGATAGAGTGGTGGCGGATTACGAAAAAAGCAATAAATATCTTCAAAGTTCATAGCTCTTACCACCTTATAATGTTGGTAAACCGATTTGTACTTAAGAACAAAGACCAGCTCTGACTCACTGAATCAATTATCGTGAGCGGACACGCCAGCGTCGAGACAGATCCGTCGAAGCAAGATCGGAGTAAAATTTCTGAGTACGGTGAGATTGACGAATTATTTAATTAAATTAGCTACTTAATTTCTAGCTTAACTCATCCAATTTACGCCAAGGGATAATTATTCTATTTTCTTATCAATTCCTTAAATAAATTTATGGCAGATCTAGAAATCAATAACAACACACCACAAACCGTCAAGAACATCGCGACCCAACTGCGGCGAGTTGGCTGGCTGGGGTTTTGGGCGCAGCTAGTGCTAGCGATTGTCTCAACTGCAATTTTTGTCTTCGCTATTGCCATTTCTGGCAGTAGCGCTAACAATCCGGCAACAGGGGGAAGTCTACTCTTTTCGGTGGGGGGGTTACTAGCATTGTACTTCAGTACTTTCTGGTCGTTTAACTATATGAATATTGCCCGCAAGCTCAAAAATCCCGATCTCCGTCCCAAAAAAGCTGATACGATTCAAACAATCCGGTTCGGGATCGTTGTGAGCGTGATTGGCATGGGGTTAAGCGTCATGGGTGCAGAATCAATTTCTGGTACCCTCTTGGCTAAATCATTCTCGTCCATCTCTGTCTCGATGGGTTTCTTCAATCCTGATGCGCTCCGAAAAATAATCGATCCGCTCGATATCTCGATCGTCCTTGCGAATACTCACACGATTACTGCTCATTTTATTGGTATTGTTGGCTCGCTCTGGTTACTGAATAAAATTTCTAAGCCGTAGTCCTGACGATTGGACTCGCATAGGTCGAATATCCCCGAACGATTAGCTCTGCTACTACCAAACACTCGATTGCCTCCGGCACGCTATGCGAACGAGTGTTTTTTTATATCTATACAGGCACTAAGTGTAAGATCGATAGTTAAAGACTAAACATATTGACTGTGAGGTAGTTGGAGATGCCAAATTTAATTCGATCGGTTGTAGTAGATCCCGCCCTTGCCGATCGCCTAGTAATTAGGCAAGTCGAACATCCCGAGCCATTACCTCACGAAGTGGTTGTCAAAGTTGCCGCCATTTCGCTCAACCGTGGCGAAGTCCGTCGATCTCAAAGTGCTGAAGCTGGATGGCGACCGGGTTGGGATTTGGCAGGCACGATCGAGATGGCTGCTAGCGATGGTTATGGCTTGCCAGTGGGTACTCGGGTAGTGGGATTTTTGCCTGCTGGAGCTTGGGCGGAACGGGTAGCGGTGCCGACTCACGCGATCGCCGCTCTGCCAGATGAGATTGACTTCAACATCGCTGCGACTTTACCCGTGGCAGGATTGACCGCATTAATGGTTCTAGATCGGGGTGAATCTTTATTAGATCGATCTGTATTAATTACGGGTGCATCGGGTGGTGTGGGTTATTTTGCCTGTCAGTTGGCGGCGGAAGCTGGCGCGATCGTCACCGCACAGGTACGTCGTCCCGAACTAGTCGAGTTTGTCACAGCAGCTAGAGCTGATCGAGTTGTTGTCGGTGAGGGGTTCGAGCTATATGCACCTTACAATCTGGCGCTAGACTCTGTGGGTGGATCTGTTTTACCTGCTGTACTAGAGCAGCTAGCCCCCGATGGAACCTGTGTAATGTTTGGGGCAACTGCGGGAGCGAATATCACCTTCAATGCATCTAAATTTTATGGGAAGGGTGGTTTGAATCTGTATGGATTTATTTTATTTCATGAGCTAAAACATCAACCTGCGAGCGTGGGATTGGCACGGTTAGTCAAATTGGTTACCAACGGTGCGCTAATTCCCCACATCGATGTAGAGGCTCCCTGGAGCGAGATCGCCCAAGTCGCTCAGCAATTGACCGATCGCCAGTTTCTGGGCAAAGCCGTCTTGATCGTTGATGATTAAAAATTAGATTGAACTATTGCATCGCGATCGTTGCTGGTAATCGATCGAATGATAATCGTTCGTTTTTTACCTCGACAAATATAGTATCTCCTTCCTTAAAATCACCACGTAAAATCCCTTTAGCGATCGTCGTTTCTAACTCTTTTTGGATCGTCCGTTTGAGTGGACGTGCTCCATACATGGGGTCATAACCGACATCAGCGAGAAAATCGAGGGCAGATTCTGCTAATTTGAGTGACAACTTCCGATCGACTAAACGTTTTTCGAGACGAGTAACTTGGATTTTGACAATATCCCGTAATTGATTTTTGCGGAGACTGTGGAAGATAATTGTATCGTCGATCCGATTGAGAAATTCAGGACGGAAACTATGACTCAACGCTTCCAAGACACGGTGTTTCATCTCATCATATTTAGAGTCATCTCCGGCTAAATCCAGAATATATTGAGAACCAATATTACTGGTCATAATAATAATGGTATTCTTAAAGTCTACAGTTCGACCTTGAGAATCAGTCACGCGTCCGTCGTCGAGAAGTTGCAATAATACATTAAATACATCAGGATGTGCTTTCTCGATTTCGTCGAACAGAATTACTGCATAGGGACGACGGCGAATGCTTTCAGTCAGTTGTCCGCCCTCCTCATAGCCAACATAACCTGGCGGCGCACCAATCAACCGAGAGACAGCGTGCTTCTCCATATATTCAGACATATCGATGCGAATGAGGGCATCCTCGGCATCAAACAGATAATTAGCGAGAGTTTTAGCTAATTCTGTTTTCCCGACCCCTGTAGGCCCTAAGAAGATGAAGCTAGAAATCGGTCGATTGGGATCTGACAACCCCGCGCGGGAACGTTGAATTGCCTCAGCGACTGCGGTGACGGCTTCTTCTTGACCGATGACGCGCTCATGTAGTTCATCTTCGAGGTGGAGCAGTTTTTCTCGCTCGGTAGCAACTAATTTAGTGAGGGGAATCCCCGTCCATTTCGAGATAATTTCGGCGATGTCGGCTTCGGTAACTTCTTCACGCAGCAGAGATTTTCCGGTGGTTTGGGAGTCGGAGAGCTGATGTTCGGCGGCTTCGAGTTTTTGTTGGAGTTCGGTGAGCTTACCATATTTGAGTGCGGAGGCGAGGGCGAGATCGTAGGTACGTTCGGCTTGTTGGATTTCGATGTTCACTTTGTCCATCTCTTCTTTGATGGTTTGGATCTCAGTAATGATATCTTTTTCTGATTGCCATTGCGCCGTGAAAGCGCGTTGTTCTTCTTTGAGATCGGCTAATTCTTTTTCGATTTTGTGTAGGCGTTCGCGGGCGGCAGTAGAGGTATCTTTATTAACCGATAACCGTTCCATTTCTAATTGCAGCACTTTCCGATCGATCTCATCCAATTCCTCTGGTTTAGAGGTGATTTCCATCTTGAGTTTGGCCGCAGCTTCGTCCATCAGATCGATCG
>JBJOOY010000162.1:0-4803 GCA_046051065.1 Cyanobacteriota bacterium | reverse complement strand
TCGGAAGTTGCGGCTGCTCATGCTCATCTAGAATCGGGACAGGCGATCGGAAAAGTTGTTTTGAATCAATAATCTTCTAACTTCAATTCAGCAACGCCGAAATAATTGAAAATCATTTTTTACTTAGCGGCAGCGTAAACCAAAATACTGTCTGTCGCTCGAAATTTTCAAGACCAATTTCTCCACCATGAGCTAGTATCACTTGGCGACAGATATATAAACCCAAACCCAATCCAGGTAAATATTGCGACTGTCGATCGCGTGTATAGGGTTCAAAAATAGTTTCCTGTTGATCGCTTAAGATTCCAACTCCATTGTCTCGAACGATCGCTTTGAGCAGAGATTTCTTTTTAATTCTGACAATAATTGCATCGAGTGTAAGTATTAATCCTGGAGAATTGTGGTGAATTGCATTGTCGATTAAGTTCTGGAATACTCGCCCAATTTGTTGGGCATCTACATTAACAAAGGGTAAATTAGCCCCAATCCGATTGTCGAGTTTAACGTTTTGCTTGAGTAGTTCTGGCTTAAAGTCTTCTAGGATGGGAGTAATGATTGCCTGAAGCTGAATTGGCTGACGATGGAGAACAAGCTTTCCTTGAGATAGGGTTTGTCGATCAAGAAGTGTATTCATCAGACTCAGCAAGCGATCGCTACCACCAATTAATTGCGTCATTTCAATTTGAGAAAGTTGAATCTCTTGATCCTCAGGTGTACTATTGCGGATTGACTTTAACAGCATTAATGAACCCATTACTGGAGTACGAAGATCGTGAGTAATGCTATGAAGACACAACTGCAACCGTCGATTTGCTTCTAGTTCCGATTGTTTGGATTGCTCGTAGAGATAAACCCCTACTTCGCAAATAATACAAACTAAAATAAGCTCGACTGTATAGGAAAAACTATAAATCGATTGACCGCCAAAAGTTTCCAAGCCAATTAACCGATAAACAACAAAATAAAATGCGATCGGTATGATTTGTGCCAGCAAATGCAATCGCCAATAGACGGGGGTAATAGCTACTTGCGCCATATACATGATCGTTGAAGGATATCGCGGAATGCCGACGATCGCACCTAAGACTATTTCTGGAATAAAGGCGATCGCCCAAGGCATTAGAACTAGCATTACGGCTGGGTGTTTGCGTCCCCATCCACTCTTCCAAATCAGGATTAACAAACCCAGCAAGCAAGTGAGAACCAATTTATGCAAGATAAAATTTTGGCGTATGGTTTCTTGCAAATTTGTCAGCTTAACTAACTCTAGATTTCTGAGCAATTGTTCGGGATTGATAAATATTTCGTAGAAGTCTGCCAATCCTTGAATAATCCAATAGATAGTCGCTAAGCTAACCGCAAGCCAAAAGCGTTGACGAATTAAGCAATCGCGCCATTGCTTATACTCTAGAGAAACTGGTTGCGATCGAACGATTACATTCAATATCTTGTGAATATTCTTCAATGCTGAGTTAATTCGATCAGCCATCGCTCGACTCAAACTGCTTTGTGAAATAAATCTGTCCTATCGTACTGAAATAGAGATTGAACGCAATGACTCGATCATTTGCATCCCGCAAGAATTCTAATCGAGCTCCCCATTCTGACATGAAAAACAAATCGCGCCCGATCGACTCCATAAGCAAAGTTGGAGTGTGCCGACTCTGAATGTGCAATTTGTCCTCATCTAGGATTATTTGTTTACTCGCTTCTAGCTCGTCAGAATAGTAAGTGCCAAGATAGTCCGCAAACTGAATCGATTCATCAGCCGAAATCCTTTCCCATACGGAAGTTTCAACACTATTATCGGTATCAGTTTGCACTAGCATTTGATTACCACCCGTCGGAAATTCAAAGATCAAATAGCCATAAGCAAGATTACCGTTATTTCCTTCTAGCAATCGAAATCGATCAGCAGCGATCGGAACAAGCTGATAGTCCAGCGGAACTTGTCTCATGAATAACTTTTCATCTTTAATTTTAATCTCCCATATATTATTTCCAGATGTAGAATTGCGATAGAAACCTGTCTTAGCTTCTAGCTCGGCTAAAGACAGATTGATCGACCGAACTAACTTAGAAGAATAGAATTCGGGGGCTTTGGTGAACTCATGTTCCAAGTAAAGATCGGCGGTTTGAATCGCTAACCAATAGGGAATGACTGTGCCCAAGTTCGTCAGACAAATGACAGAAAAACGAAGATCGAGAAATCGAACCATCGCACTACGATATCCCTGCCACCATCCAGAGTGTGTAAACATTTTCAAGCCACGATACTGACGAATAACTATTCCAAATGCATACTCTATTGCTTCACCGTTATTGAGCTTGCCTGGAGTCGTAATCTGTTCGATTAAATCTTGTCCATAGCCTCCCAATTGATTGCAGTAAAAGTTTCGTTCCCAAAGGGATAGGTCTTCAACCGTTGTGAGAAGTCCGCCAGCCCCAACGACATTTTGCAGAGACATCTCATTTTGGAAACCACCACCTTCTTTTGGGAGATACCCACTGGCTCTGTTTTTTACGATCTCTCTAAAATCATCATGAAAGTGCGTACTTTTCATGCCAAGTGGCGCGAAAATATTGTCCTCAGCAAAGATTCTCAGAGACTTTCCTGAAACCCGTTTCACAATTTGTGCTAGCAGAAAGTAACCAGAATTGGAGTATCGCCACTCTTTTCCTGGCTGGAAGTTCAAGCTTTTCTGACGAGCGATCAGAGCAAGAATGTCTTCATCCGAATAATGATTTCCGTAAGTGATTCCAGCAACATCCCACAGATCTGTATAATTCCGAAGACCACTCGTATGATGAATTAGCTGCCGAATTGCGATCGGATGATTGTACTGTGGTATTTCTGGAACATATTTTTGTAGTTCATCGTCCAAAGAAAGCAGGTTTTGTCTGGCAAGCAACGCAATACACATCGCGGTAAATTGCTTAGAGGTAGAACCGATATCGAAGACAGAATTTGGAGAGATGGGAATGTCATATTCCAAATTTGCCATCCCGTAAGCACGCTTGTATACAATCTCGCCATTCTGAACGATCGCTAGAGCGCAACCTGGAGAATCGGGTTTATCCCATTGTGTAAATAATTTATCGACTTTAGAGATTATTGATGGTGTTTTAACAGACATTTTCACAGCCGAAGGAGTAGAGATAGTGGTTAACTATTTTTTGCAACACTTGAGTTTAGTTTGTATTATCTCGTTTGATCGGGCAATGACTGATCGGTCAGAAAATTATAACGAGTTGATCGATGCTGAAAACTTTGAGCTATGAGAACTTTAGATATTGTTATGACCTTACTCATCAAATTTCTATTGTTTCAGATCATCCGCAGGAAAATTACAACAATGTCGCTAACTAAGAAAACCTTATCTCAAATTACTTATTCAATCGCTCTCGGCATAGGATTAAATTGTTTGCCAGTTCAACTGATAACATTGGCTGAATCCACAAAACTTTCCGCAGAAGAAACGATCAATCGTATTTTTACATCTAATTCACTCTTACCTGGTGCAACGAAAGAAGAACATGAAAATCTAATAAAAGTTAGAACGGGTATTCTCGAATGGTTGGGAAGTTATCAGGGTGTTCGGAAAGAAAACGATCGCTCTGTGATTATGTTTGAGAAAGGGTCAGTTCCAGTTAAAGTTCAATTTGAAGAAAATGGCGATCCTGAAAATATCATCGCTAATGAATGTCCCAACACATCAGTGCCAATATCTCAAGCACCTAGCGAATATAGAAAAGCATTGGCTGATTGTCCCAATCTCAAACCTTAGTGAATAATTTCTGATCGCAGGGCAATGACGGCAACTTGGACGCGATCGTTAACTTCAAATTTGGTCATGATACTCCGCAGGTTTGCTTTAACCGTACTTTCGCTTACAAATAATGTTTCTGCGATCGCACCGTTACTGTATCCTTCGACTAACAGTTTGAGAATATCCATTTCGCGATCGCTTAATTCAAAGCTAGGTGTTTCGGCGGGTAATGTTTTCAATCGATCAACTACCCGTCGAACTTTTTCATCTAAATAGATTGCGCCAGATCTAACTGCGGCGATCGCATCTACAATTTGCGTCACTTGCGAGCCTTTAATGCAGTAGGCATCGGCACCATTCGCCAACGCTAAGATGGTTTCTCTTTCTGTGGCATGGGAGGTCAAAATTACAATTCTAATTTCTGGGCAAGCTGTTTTAATTTGTTTAGTAGCGAGAATCCCATTGAGGCGAGGTAACCCAATGTCCATAATCACTACGTCAGGTTTAAACTTTAATACTAATTGCACTCCCGCATCGCCATCTTCTTCTTGGGCGATAATTTCCAAGTTAGGATAACAATTGAGCGCGTGCTTTAAACCCAACTGCATCAGAGGATCGTCTTCTACAATCAGAATTCGGAGAGGTTGAGAATTATCAAGGGACATTGCAACTCAGGACTTACCAATCAATAATTGACAATTATCAACGATCAATGTTTTTAATGAAAATATGAGTTTTTACCGTGCTTTATCCCAATCATAATTTTTAGGTTTCTTGTTCATAAGTTTGTAACTTAAAGATTAAGAGTTTTGTACGAGAATAAATTTGTAGTGTAATTACCACTCGTACGAAGAATCTATCTCAAAGCGAACCTTGGTATCATCTATAAAACTGTTGAAAGTATCTTCACCTCTCTTATACGATGTTTAATTGGTTTCGCCGTAACGAAAAAGCACAGCAACCGCCCGAAACAAAATCTGCTGAAACAAAACCTGAAGTAACTACAAACGCTGAAGAATCATCAGCAGAAGTA
>JBJOOY010000161.1:0-4637 GCA_046051065.1 Cyanobacteriota bacterium | reverse complement strand
CTTTAAATAATAGCTCTTTTAAGGAATTCCGCAGGTCTGGTGCTGGATCTGTCAGTAACCGTTTGGCAACGTAGGGATAGGCTTTACTGAGAACTTTGAAGTCAGGATCGACAGATATCGCAATTCCTTCGAGCGTAACTAGCGATCGAATAATTAAGGCATAATAAGCTGGTACTTGGAAGGGAAATTCATACATTACTCCCGATAATTGATCGGTAACGCTCTTAAAATCTAAATCGGCAACATTAGTACCAGTTTCACCAAACGATCGATTAAACACATCGGCAAAGGCGGGGATAATCGGTGTTAAATCTACATCTGGAGTCAAGAATTCTAACTTGACATAATCTTGGGCTAACCCATCAAAATCCCGATTGACCAGATGCACGATCGCTTCAACTAAACCATAACGTTGATATGGTTTAACTTGACTCATCATCCCAAAATCTAGATATGCTAATTTGCCCTCGGGTGTGGCTAGGAGATTACCAGGATGAGGATCGGCATGAAAAAATCCATGTTCTAGTAATTGTCTGAGCGAACATTGCACGCCGACTTCAATTAGATAAGTGGCATTAATTCCCTGAGCGGCAACTGCTTCGAGATTAGTTAATTTTGTCCCAGTAATCCATTCCATGGTCAGGACGCGTCTGCCTGTATATTGCCAATAAATTTGGGGGACATAAACATCTTCCATCGCCCCATAAAGTTCGGCGAATTTTTCGGCATTGCGACCTTCATTCTCATAGTCCATCTCCTCAAAAATGCGTTCAGCAAATTCATCAGTGATGGCAACTAAATTACTCCGAATTTGTTTGAAATTAGTTTGCGCCCATAGACACAGGCTCCGCATAATGTGGAGATCTAATGCAATACTATTTGCTAAACCTGGGCGTTGGACTTTAATGGCAACGGTTTCACCACTCCAAAGTTTACCTTTATATACTTGCCCGAGTGAAGCTGCGGCGATCGGCATCGCACTAATTTCGGCATAAATTTCTGCTGGACTGCTACCTAATTCTTCTTTAATAAATTGATAGGCAATCTCATTAGAAAATGCTGGAATATTATCTTGTAATTCAGCTAATTCTTCGAGAAACTGAGGTGGCACTAAGTCGGGACGGGTGGATAAAGCTTGCCCGATTTTGATATAAGCAGGTCCCAGTTTAGTTAACACATTTCGGACTTGGGTAGCACGTTTGCTCAGATTTTGTTTGCTCTTATTTGTGAGTTTATCCAGCCATAATCCTAATCCAAACCTAATCATTGGGAAGAAGATATTGATAAAGCGTACAAATACTTTTAGAGGTTGAGTACTATAAAACTCAGCGATCGCGATCGGATCGTATTTGAGCCAGGTATCTTCAGTTACTTCCTTGACTCGTCGAGAAGGTCTTACTTCCGCATCAGCTACTAGTTCGATCGGCACGACTGTCGCTGCTGGTTGCGTCGCTGGATTCTTAGCTAGATCCGGCTCTGGTATGACTGCGTGATTCTCGCTCCGAGCGGCCACGTCAACGAACTGAGTAGAAGGTGTGGTGTTCATTATGGTGACAATAATTATCCCTATTAAGTATTGTAACAATGTTTGGTAGCTGACAGGGGATAATTAATAGAGTAATGGCACAGTCGGGACTTTAGCTTGGTGTTTGCCGATCGACAACAGATCGGCATACCGTCGAGCCAAAAGTTAATCTCGATCGGCTAAAGGTCTAGGATCGACCGATCTCGCATGACTTAATCCATCTCACAGCAGTTGTTTGAGCCGAAGATGCTCCATTGTCGATCGGAGCCTAATGCTGGTTTAACTGTGATCATCGGCTATGATATAAAGCAGTGTAATGTAAGCTCGCGGAGATAATAGAACAATGGCAACGTTGAAGATTGCAGTAAATGTCGTGGTAGCACTATTTCTGGTAGTGTTTATCTTTGGCTTTTTGTCAAATGACCCATCACGGAACCCCAACCAGCGCGATCTGTCTGAATAATTATCATTCAGACAAATTTAGCTAAAGATGGGAAGTAATAGCGTGGGGAAAAAGTCAGCTCAGTACGCAGCAGATCAGTGCGGCTGGAAAGTTGCTCGGTATGTACTACTCTGCACCTGCTACTCGATCGGCATTTCTCTACGTCCCGTTGAAGCCAAGCCGCTGGCTTTACCAACTGCGGGGCTAAATCAGTTTACATCTCCACCGTTGACTTATCAAGTCGTTCAAAATGGGTCGCAGCGTCCGCCGACTACCAATTTAGTTACCAGTAGCGGCAAAGTCGAACTCAATGCCCTCAAACAAGAATTTAATAATAATACCCAGGTAATTACGGCGACAGGCAATGTAGTGCTACGTTTCAATCAAGCTCTACTCAAAGCCGATAAATTACGCGTAAATCTTAAAACCAAACTGGCGATCGCGGATGGGAATGTGACACTGATTCGCGGACAACAAGTATTATACGGTAATCAATTTGAATATAATTTTGGGGGCGATCGGGGGACGATCTCTGGCGCGCGGGGAGACATTTACCAACCAACATTAGTTCAAGATCTCAATGTCGTAGCGAAAGCAAAGACTTCAACTCCCGCCGGCGAGCGCAGTTTTCCCGATCCAGTGTTGAGCGAGCGATTGCAAAACGACCAACCAATTACCAGCATTCAAAATACTAGTACTACTGGTGTGGTAATCGGTAGCGAGCAGAATATTGACAATCAACCGATTCTCAAACCCAAGGGGACGATTAGCCGCTTCCGCTTTCAAGCCGAGAAGGTGGACTTTGTCGGAGATCGAATTGCGGCGGAAAAGATTAGACTGACTAATGACCCGTTTTCGCCGCCAGAACTCCAAATTAAAGCCGATCGAGCGCAGTTTAAAACTGTCAATAGCGAGGAAGATGAAATTACCACAAGTAATGCACGGATAAATATCGAAAATAACATTGACCTACCAATTCCCCGCGATCGATTTATCTTAAATAAATTGGGTAAAGATGATGGTAATAATCTATTTTATTCGCCATTTAATTTTGGCTTTAATGGCGATGAACGGGGTGGATTATATATCGAACGCAATTATTATCCGATCTTTAATTCTCAGTTCCGCTGGACTGTTACCCCACAGTATTTTATCCAACGTGCGGTTACTGGAGCAGGATTGTTAGATGCTTCCGTGTTTGGCGTACGCACTAATCTAGAAGCTACTCTGAGTCCCAATACCAATGTGCAAGCTTCGGCTGCTTTAGCTGGACTGAGAAATAGTACTTTTCGTGGCAAAGGGAAAATTACAAACAATCTCAGTCTATTTAATTATCCACATGTATTGACAGGGGAAGCTACCTATCGAGAGGAAGTTTTCAACGGTTCATTGGGTCGTCAAGAGGTTCAATCTAGCATTGGGGGAAATTTAGCTTCACCGACGATCGCGCTCGGAAATACCGGAATTAATTTAGATTATCAAATCGGCGCACAACTAATTAATGCTAATACTGATCGTCAAGATTTACTAAATTCTAATCGAAGCAACGATTTAATTACACTCAGTCGCTATGGAGCGGCTGCAAATCTTACTAAAAATATCCGATTGTGGGAGGGTAAAGGTTTATCGCCGAATGAGAAAGAAACTTATAATTACAGTCCCGTTCCCGTCGTTCCCTATCTCCAACTTAATACTGGGCTTAACAGTGCATTTAATGGTTATAGTAATGGCGATAGTCAATCATCTCTGGGTTATTCGATCGGGATTCAAGGACAGATTGGTAACTTCGTTCGATCGAGTTTTGACTATACAGGATTTAACTTAAGTTATGCTCAGAAGTTTAGTCGAGGTAATTCACCATTTTTATTCGATCGATTTGTAGACAATCGGATCTTATCGGCAGGACTCAGTCAACAAATTTATGGCCCATTTCGTTTGGGAATTCAAACATCACGAAATCTAGATACAGGCAAACAATTCAATACCGATTATTATTTAGAATATAGTCGTCGCACCTATGATGTGATCGTTCGTTACAACCCAGATCTGCAATTAGGCTCGATTAGCTTCCGACTCAATGATTTTAATTGGAATGGCACCACCCCAAAATTTTAGCGCGATCTTCACTAATTTCACATGCCTCGGGTATTCTCAAACATCGAGTTTCAACCAACGGTAATTAATTACCGTTGTCCACTGTCCACTGTCCACTATCCACTATCCTATGAATCCCCGTCAGTTAGTATTATATGCACTTAACGATCTAGAGACTGGTAGTTTTACAGATGTGGTGGTCGATCGATTATTAGGTAAATTTAAATTAACGGGTGTCGATCGCAATTTATTTACAGAATTAATCCATGGAATCGTGCGGAGAAAGCGGACATTGGATGTGATTATCGATCGATTAGCCAAACAACCCGCCCACCGTCAACCACCACAGCTTAAGCAATTATTACGACTGGGATTATATCAACTCAGATATCTCGATCGCATTCCTGCTTCTGCTGCTGTAAATACAACAGTAGACTTAGCAAAAACTAATGGCTTAAGTGGTTTAGCCGGAGTTGTAAATGGAATTTTACGCCAATATATTCGGCTCCAAAATGAGCGAGTAGAGGTGTTAGATTTACCTATAAATTCGATCGAACGGTTGGGGATTTTATATAG
>JBJOOY010000160.1:0-3485 GCA_046051065.1 Cyanobacteriota bacterium | reverse complement strand
CAGGTTGAGCGGCTAATTCTTCGCGGGGATAATCTGCGGGGAACACAACGTTAACATTTCTGGTTTCACCCACACTCATCCCCACGATGCCATGGACGAGATCGCCAATGAACTTCCCTTCGGATAGCTCGATGTCAAAGTCATCAGATCGAGCACCCTCAATCTCTGTACCATCGGCAAGTTTACCGTTATAATCAACGACAGCGATATCTTCGAGTTTCGCAGCTCGACCGACGACTGGAACGGTGGTTGCTTTTTCTCGCCGCCGCTGGTCGATAAAGTCATCAACCTGTGCGGGATCGTAGACAATTTCTTCGGCTTTAATCGCTAGTCCGGTATATGTACCCAGATCAGCAGTGGGGGGCACATCTACAGTTGCATTAAAGGTCAAAATTTGGCCGGGGACATAACCACCGAGCAATTCTTCAAAGTCGGAAGTTATTTGGTAATTTCCAATTGCTGGCACCGCTGCTTGTTTGATTGCTTCATTAATAGCGGGTTCGAGCAAAGCTTCTAGCGCCGTTGCCTTAATCTGAGTTTGTCCTACCCGTTGTAAGATTACTTGCCGAGGAATTTTTCCTTTGCGGAACCCAGGAATATTGGCATTGGTACTCAGCTTTTTAATTGCCTGTTCGTAATATTTTGTCGTCTGGTCTCCGGTAACTTCAATCTGTAAACCAATACGGCTTTGTTCGAGTTTTTCCTGGGTAACTTTCATGGTGTGTATATCTAACAACAGTCAATGATGATGGATAAGGGTGAGACAAACGGCTGGCCGTCTGGCTGATCGCGATTGCAATCGCGTAATGATGATATGCTAGAGCTGGAACTAGTGAGCAGATTGTCTCGATCGAGGACATTTGCACATCGCAAATCTACTAGCCTGCCAGAAATGCTCTGAGTGCATGATCTTAAGCAGAATAAAAAATTTGTCTACACGATCCGCATCATAGATCATAGTACATTGCCGTTCGGTATTAGATATTTGATTAAGTACAGTTGGCTTTTCTCTACAGGCGATCGAGATTTGGTGACATCATTAAAAATTAAATTTATTTTATTCGATCGAAGTCTGTGTAGCTTAGAGTAAAATCTAAAGTCTCGTACTTTTCTCCCTTACCGATCGTCTCACGCTAACATCAATCAACTTCAGTGGAGGCAGCTTTGTCCGATCTATATCGCGTTGCTATCTTAGGAGCAACAGGTGCCGTTGGTACAGAATTAATCGAATTACTGGCAAGTCGCAATTTTCCGATTGCC
This sequence comes from Cyanobacteriota bacterium, assembly GCA_046051065.1. Lineage (GTDB taxonomy): Bacteria > Cyanobacteriota > Cyanobacteriia > Cyanobacteriales > Chamaesiphonaceae > Chamaesiphon. Next base: position 2,225 of record JBJOOY010000160.1, on the reverse strand, counting down.
GAACTTAAATTATTTGCCTCGCCTAAGTCGGCTGGGACAAAGTTAAAGTTTCGGGGTGAGGAAATTACGGTCGAAGTTGTTGGAGATCGATCGTTCGATAATATCGATATCGTCCTCGCATCGGCTGGCGGTTCGACTTCCAAAGCCCTAGCCGCCCAAATTGTCGCCGCTGGAGCGGTGATGATTGACAATTCTAGTGCATTTCGGATGCGCCAGGATGTACCGCTAGTCATCCCAGAAGTCAATCCTCACGCCGCTGCCGCCCATCAAGGTATCATCGCTAATCCTAATTGTACGACGATTCTGATGGCGGTGGTAGTCTATCCCCTGCACAAAATTCAACCAATTCAACGGATTGTTGCGGCTACATACCAATCAGCTAGTGGTGCTGGGGCGCGAGCGATGGCTGAAGTGGAAAACCAAGCTCGCGATATCTTGGCTGGGAAAACACCCAAACTGGAAATTTTTCCCTATCCCTTAGCATTTAATTTATTTCCACATAATACCCCGATCGACGAACATGGGTACTGTGAAGAAGAGATGAAAATGGTCAACGAAACTCGGAAAATATTCGGCGGACCAGATCTCCGCGTTACAGCTACCTGCATCCGCGTTCCCGTCCTGCGCGCTCACTCCGAAGCTATTAACCTCGAATTTGCTACTCCCTTTAATCCAGATACAGCTCGACAGGTTTTAGCTACCGCTCCTGGCGTACAATTAGTTGAAGACTGGCAAGCTAATTACTTTCCCATGCCGATCGATGCATCTGGCAAAGATGAGGTGTTAGTCGGTCGGATTCGGCAAGATATTTCTCATGCCAATGGGCTGGAATTATGGCTCTGTGGTGACCAAATCCGCAAAGGTGCAGCTTTAAATGCCGTCCAGATTGCCGAATTGCTGATTGAAAAGAATTGGCTCAAGGGGAAGGTTTAAATCTGGTTGTACTCCGCTTCCCTAACCCCTATTCCCTGTCTTGAAAAGGTGCTCTACTTGGGGAAACCCCAAGATCGCACTTTTCGCTATTCCCTAACCCCTAGAACATGACAAACTTCGGACGAGTCATTACGGCGATGATTACACCCTTCGATCGAGCAGGGAACGTTCACTACGCTGAAGCAGAGAAACTGGCTGCACATCTGGTAGCAAATGGTTCGGATGGAATTATCGTCTGTGGTACCACCGGGGAATCGCCGACGCTGAGTTGGGATGAAGAATATCAACTGTTTCAAGTCGTGCAAGCAGCAGTAGCAGGGAAAGCCAAAGTAATTGCAGGAACTGGGTCTAATTCCACCAGCGAAGCGATCGAAGCTACTCAAAAAGCTGCTAAACTAAAGTTAGATGGTAGCCTGCAAGTAGTCCCTTACTACAATAAACCACCCCAAATTGGTTTATATCAGCATTTCGAGGCGATCGCTGCGGCGGTAGATCTACCGATGATGCTCTACAATGTTCCGGGGCGAACCGGACAAGCCTTAGAACCAGAAACGATCGCTAAATTAGCTTTAGTAGATGGGATTGTGGCAATTAAGGAATCTTCGGGTAATCTAGATCTAGTCAGTCAAATTCGGAGTATGACTCCACCGAGTTTTGCGATCTATTCAGGCGACGATTCCTTGACTTTACCGATGCTATCTGTCGGTGGGGTTGGTGTAGTTAGCGTTGCTAGTCATTTAGTCGGCAATCAAATTCAGACTATGATTCGCGCGTTTGAGTCTGGGCAAAATCAAGCAGCGACGAAAATACACCTCGAACTATTATCACTATTTAAAGGGTTATTCTTCGCGCCCAATCCCATGCCGATCAAAGCAGCGTTGAAACTGCAAGGTTGGGAAGTAGGTGGATTACGCTTGCCGATGTGTGAGTTACCAGCCGAGTTATTGCCATTACTCGAAAAAATCTTACAAGCACATGGTCTAGCGGCAGTGAAGAAATAAGCGGGAGCGAGAGCAAATTGCGAGAGATTAACGATCGATCGATTGACCCAGTGCCAATAATATGATAAAACTAAAGTAACGAGGAAAATATATCGATTAATTCGGATCCAATCTGAAAAACTAGGATCCCAAGATGTGCAAAGCGCACGTAAATTAATGCTCACGAAATTTCAAAATAACAAGGTTCGATCCATTGCAGGCTGAGTCTTGGTAATCCCAACCTTTAACATTGGGTCAAATTAAAAAATATTCAGTTAGTTTAATAATCGCCAGTGCAAATTTCTAGCGCAT